>NZ_MAYS01000278.1 GCF_001756855.1 Candidatus Erwinia dacicola
GGGTTCCCTGCTGATGGTAGACCGCGGGAGATCAAGCTCTCTGGCGATGGTAGCCAGTTTTACACCTTCACTACGCCGCTTTTCAATGTAGAACCGCTCTTTCTGAGTCAGATGTTTTCCCTGCATGCAACAGGCTCTCCAGTAAGACCAGAACGGAGATTTTATCCGGGTCTGGCCAGTGGGTCACTTTGTTGCGTTTCGAGTGGAAATGGGGCAAAGGCTATTCCGTAAATGAGATCCATGAAGTTATCACGTCCAGCAGATTTACAGACGTGACTTTAGCGGACATCAAATCTATTACCGAACGAAAGCGAACAGTGAGTAACAAGTCGGGTTCCGTTTCTAAAGAGAAAGGGAATACCAGTCCTGAGCATTCCTCAGTACCCGATGAAACAGAAATAAAATAGCGGTGAGCGTGTTTTGTCTTCGACCATCGAACTTCGGGATAGCTGTGATGATCGAGAATAAAAATAAGTCTAGCAGCGCGGGGGATTGTCACGGCTTTCGCCGTTCCGCTTATTTTCGTCCTCGCTGCGCTGCGGGGCTTCCGGCGCGTTGCGCCTCCATGCCCTGACGGGCATATAAAACCAGAAAATAAATGAAAAAGATTTCAGGTTTGTTGGTTAGTATTGCACTTTGCTTTCCACTTGTCGGCATTGCAGGTGGCAACATACAGATAGGGTTCTCACCGGAAGGAAGCGCCCTGAAACTGGTGCTTCGCACTACAGGAAACGCCAAAGAATGTATCCGATTGATGGCTTACTCGTTCACTTCGCCGGACGTGGTGAAATCCCTGCTTGATGCACACAGACGCGGTGTAGATGTGCGCGTTGTGGTTGACCAAAACGGCAACAAAAGCAAGGCAAGTAAGGCCGCATTAAATCTGCTGGTTAACGCAGGCATTCCGACCCGCACTATTGCAGCATACAAAATTCATCACGACAAAGTGATCATCGTGGACGGAAAGACCACGGAAACGGGCAGCTTTAACTACAGCCGCGCCGCTGACCGTTCCAATTCGGAAAACGTGATTGTGATCCGCGATAATCCCGATGTGGCAAAAATCTACCTTGCACACTGGCAAAGCCGATGGGAGCAGGGGAAGGACTGGACTTCGACTTACTGACTATGACCGATACCGAAACCATTACGCAAAAAAACGGGGCATCTGGCATGGTGCGCACTGATAGCCCTGCGTCTGGCAAAACTCGATGGTCAGGCATCATCCGAATCGCAGGCAAATCTTTTTCTGATTCGCTGGCTTTCCACGGCATTAAAACAGCACCGCTTCCCGCGTGAAGTTGCGCCGGATATTGAGTGGCTTCTGAAACAGGGAAGAACGCTGGGCGCACGGGCAAAGCTGCGACATAAGGTGGATTATCTTCGGCGCTCATGTTCAGGAATATTAACAGAACAAAGTGACTTGTTCAGACTTACCTATGGCTGGAGACTGCAAAAGAGCATCACTGGGTATACCGTGTACTGATTGAAAAAGAATGGGCTGGCCGTCATGCCGTTACTATGACGGACGGCATCAATGCTATTTGTATTTCCCGTTCATCACTGGACGCGGCATTTGATGAAAATGGCTGGCAGACTCACCCCCTGATGGCAAAAATCACGGGCGAAAAAAACGCCCTAAATGCTTTGCTGGAGTCATGCGACTGGAAAGTCTTATCCTGCCAAGATGAAACCGGGTCAACACTGTTTAATCTGACTGCGAGAACGTTCAGCGTCAGCAATGCGTAGCATGAGAAAAAACGGTCTGGCAGGGGGGAATTGTCACGGCTAAAGCCGTAACGCTTTTTTCGTCCTCGCTTCGCTGCGGGGCTTCCGTCACGTTGCGCCTCCATGCCCTTTCAGGGCATAAAGATGAGGCGGTTATGCAATTGTGAAGTGAAGTTTTAGTCTTAATGCTTTGGTTATTTTCAAAATAGCGGAAAATGAGGGTTCTGTCTTGCCGGATAACGTACTACCTACCTCATCAATAGTCATGCAAGCTTCTCTTGCTACAGGGTCAACACCTTTATCCCTTACCACAGTCCTGATGGCGGCTATAAGTACACGGTGATATCCAGACTCTGCTTGTAAATTTAAATACTCAACTATTTCTTGTTGATTATTAAATTTATTTGTCATTATTATCTCCTTGGTTCTTCTTCATAAATTCATCATGACTCACTGTTGTAGAATCTTCCAGATATTCCTCATAACATTCATTAGCTAATTTTAAACTCTGTTCGTTTTCGCCAACTTCTTCAAGCCACTGGCGAAACGTAGTAATTTTCTTTTTTGTGGACTCTGATGGCGAAGCAGGGTGCTTCCCCCAGTTACTAGATAAAACACACCATACACGTTGCCATTTTTCTGTCGTCTAGTACAAAACAGCCTCGCCATAACCGCTTGCGGCAACACAAAATCTTGTGCTGCCTTTAGCGATTTCCGTATAAATGAATTCAATAAAATCAGATTTCTTCATTACTTTATGCAGCCAGTGATTTATTGTTAGGCCAGATGATGATTACTGACTTCTTTTTCCAGCGCTTTGTTAACAAACGCATTCAGCGATAAATCTTCCTCTAACGCCAGTTCTGCAACGCGACGATGCAGATCGGGATCTACCCTCACGTTAAACACGCCTTTAAATGGGGTGTCTGGTTTCTTCCCGTCCTCAGCACAAGCCTGTAGATACAAATCTACCGATACTTTAAACTCCTGTTCCAGTGCCGCTAATGTTTCAGCCTCATAAGTAACCAGATCGCCAATAAACGCCAGTTTTCCATACAGGATATTATTATCAAAATCTGGTTCTACTGTGCCCAAATAGCCTTTATATTTTAAATGTTTCATAATACCCCTTCCTCTTTTAGCATCCTCTTGACATCTTTTAGCGCCCCGCCTTTGATATGATTTTCAGGATGTTGGCGATGAAGCATTATCGTTTTGTATTTCTGGTATACAAACCTTACCCGTAATCCCTGCATTTCTTTTTTTTCATAACCAAGAAATGAAAGCAGTAGCTCCATTCCTACTCGAAACGCAACAAAGTGACCCACT
>NZ_MAYS01000279.1 GCF_001756855.1 Candidatus Erwinia dacicola
TAGAACCGCTCTTTCTGAGTCAGATGTTTTCCCTGCATGCAACAGGCTCTCCAGTAGGACCAGAACGGAGATTTTATCCGGGTCTGGCCAGTGGGTCACTTTGTTGCGTTTCGAGTGGGAATGGGGCATGGCTGACCCCTAACGGGCTGGTGCAGCATCTGCTCAATCAGCTGGGACGGTACGGGGTGGCGTCCGGCACATATTCACTTTTTCGTGACTGCCCGCGGCTACTGTAAGTTAACCACCCAGATCAACATTGATGGTGACGAATACCTGTGGGACGACTTTGCTTTTGCCAGCCGCGAAGGCTTGGTGCCTGAAGTCCATAAAGTGAACTCGCCAGAACAGATAGCCAGTAAAAAAACTGAGTAAATCACGCTGTATCAAGAACAGCGCTGCTGTGCCTGACTCGGCCGTTGAACGCCAATATGCGCAGAGATAAATTAAGCCGGTCGACCGCAGCAACAGGTCGACCCCGATGAGGTAGGGATTAACCAATCGTCATCAGACTGGTATTTCCCCCCGCCGCAGCGGTATTGACGCTCAGCGAACGTTCCAGCAGCAGGCGGTCCAGCAGCAGGTTGGTTTCGCCGCGGGCAAAGCCCTGCACCGACACAATCGCGCCGTCGCGGGCGGCTACGGCCTCACACAGGCTGCGCAGCTGGTCGGCGTCGCCGTGATAGATCACCGCATCAAACGTGGTGCAATCCAGCGGCTGTGCGACCAGCGTAATACGCTGCTGCACAATCGCAGGGAGCTGCTGGCGCAGGTTGCGATGCAGCTCATCATCCGCCCACAGCGTCTGGCTGCCGACTGCTGTAACGGCCGCCAGCTGCACCAGCGCATCCTGCTCGTTATCCGCTAGGCACAGAACCTGCTCGCGCGGCAGCAGGGCGAAGGTGTTGCGCTCGCCGGTTGGGCCAGGCAGCAGGCGCACGGTACCGCCCTGGCCCAGCTCCTCGTAACGTGCACAGCAGGCGGCGAGTTCCGGACGATCTTTCGCCCATGCGCTTAGCGCCTGATGCGGAGCCAGCAGCGCAGGGCGCAGTACGGCATCGACTGGGCGCTCTTTATCCTGACGATCGAGCGTCACGCGCAGTGCACCGTCCGGGCGGTGCGATAGCAGGCGGTACAGGTAGAGCGGGCCACCGGCTTTCGGACCGGTGCCGGAGAGACCTTCGCCGCCAAACGGCTGCACCCCGACCACGGCACCCACCATGTTGCGGTTAACGTACAGGTTGCCGACGTGGGCTTTCTGCGTCACCAGAGCGATGGTCTCATCAATACGCGTGTGCACCCCGAGCGTCAGACCGTAACCGGAGGCATTAATATGTTCGACAATCTGCGGCAGCGAGTTACGTGCATAGCGCACCACGTGCAGTACCGGGCCAAACACCTCTTTAGTCAGATCGGTGACGCTGTTCAGTTCAATCAGCGTCGGCATCACAAAAGTACCGGTCTGCCATTCGCGGCGATCCGCTGCCTGCGGCTGCGCGGCCTGGAACACGCTAAAGCCCTTGCTGCGCATGGTCTGAATATGCTCATCAATATTGCTTTTTGCCTCAGCATCAATCACCGGGCCGATATCGGTTGATAAGCGCTCCGGGTTGCCCATGCGGCACTCGGCCATCGCACCGCGCAGCGTCTGCAGCGTGTGCTCCGCTACGTCATCCTGAATGCACAGCAGGCGAAGCGCCGAGCATCGCTGGCCTGCGCTGTCGAATGCCGAGGCAACGATATCAGTCACCACCTGCTCGGTCAGCGCCGAGGAGTCGACGATCATCGCGTTCATGCCGCCGGTCTCTGCGATCAGCGGGGTCGGGCGACCCTGCGGATCGAGGCGACCGGCAAGGTTACGCTGCAGCAGGGTGGCAACGGCGGTAGAGCCGGTAAACATCACCCCGTGCACGCGCTCGTCCTGCACCAGTTGCGCGCCAACGGTTTCGCCGGTGCCCGGCAGCAGCTGTAACGCGCCAACCAGCACGCCAGCCTCATGCATAATGGCCACGGCCTGCGCGGCGATCAGCGGGGTCTGCTCGGCCGGTTTCGCTAGCACGCTGTTACCTGCCGCCAGCGCGGCAGCCACTTGGCCGCTGAAGATTGCCAGCGGGAAGTTCCACGGGCTGATGCACACCACCGGGCCTAGCGCACGGTGGGTTTCGTTATCAAAATCTTCGCGCACCTGGCCCGCGTAGTAGTGCAGAAAATCTACGGCTTCACGCACTTCGGAGATGGCATTGTTGAAGGTTTTACCGGCTTCACGCACCAGAATGCCGATCAGTTGCTGCATCTGGCCTTCCATCATCGCCGCGGCGCGTTCGAGGATCGCGGCGCGCTCCTGCGGCGGGGTGGCAAACCAGATCGGCCCTGCGCTGACGGCGGCATTGAGCGCGGCGGAGACTTCTCCGCTGGTTGCGCTGCGCACATAGCCCACCACATCTTGCGGCTCGGCGGGGTTAAGCACCGCCACGCTTTCGCCGCTTTCCAGCCTGGCGTCAATCAGCGGCTCTACCTGCCAGCTCTGACTAGCGTTGTTCAGCAATGCGCTGGAAAGCGAGGCAAGGCGATGCTCGTTAGCGAGATCCAGACCGGCGGAGTTCTGACGTTTCTCACCGTACAGATCGCGCGGCAGCGGGATCTTCGGATGCGGCAGACCCTGCGCGCCTTCAGCGTGCGCCAGCTCCTCGACTGCTTCCACCGGGTCGGCAACCAGCTCATCAATCGGCAGCGCGGCGTCGGCAATACGGTTAACGAACGAGGTGTTGGCACCGTTTTCTAGCAGGCGTCGTACCAAATAGGCCAGCAGGGTCTCATGAGTGCCGACCGGGGCATAGATGCGGCAAGGTCGGTTGAGCTTGCCGTCCACCACTTTACCAACCACTTGCTTGTACAGCGGTTCGCCCATGCCGTGCAGGCACTGAAACTCATACTGGCCAGGATAGTAGTTGTTGCCCGCCAGCTGGTAGATTGCCGCCAACGTGTGGGCGTTATGGGTGGCAAACTGCGGATAAATCAGATTTGGCACCGCCAGCAGCTTGCGCGCGCAGGCTA
Organism: Candidatus Erwinia dacicola; assembly: GCF_001756855.1. GTDB lineage: Bacteria > Pseudomonadota > Gammaproteobacteria > Enterobacterales > Enterobacteriaceae > Erwinia > Erwinia dacicola. The sequence continues at coordinate 3,052 of NZ_MAYS01000279.1, forward strand.
GGTAAGAGATGTCGGTGTACACCTTGCGGGTGTAGACTTGGTATCCTTCCAAGCCGTCTATCTGGGCGCGTTTGATTTCGCTGTCCCAGTAGGCACCTTTCACCAAGCGGATCATCAGGCGGCGACGGCTGCGCTGGGCGAGGGCGGTCAGGTAGTCAATCACCATCGGGCAGCGCTTCTGATACGCCTGAATCACGAAGCCGATGCCGTTCCAACCTTCCAGCTCTGGTTCGAAGCACAGTTTTTCCAGTAGATCGAGCGACAGCTCAAGGCGGTCAGCCTCTTCGGCATCGATATTAATGCCTATGTCGTAGGAGCGTGCCAGCAGCGTCAGCGATTTAAGGATCGGGTACAGCTCCTCCATCACCCGCTCGTACTGGGCACGGCTGTAGCGCGGGTGCAAAGAGGAAAGCTTGATTGAAATGCCCGGACCCTCATAAATGCCGCGCCCGTTAGAGGCTTTACCAATAGCGTTGATCGCCTGCTGGTAGGAGAGTAGGTAGGCTTTCGCTTCCTGCCCCGTCAGCGCCGCTTCGCCCAGCATATCGTAAGAGTAGCAGAAGCCTTTCTCTTCCAGCTTGCGTGCGTTAGCCAGCGCCTCGGCAATAGTCTCCCCGGTGACGAACTGTTCGCCCATCAAGCGCATCGCCATATTAACGCCTTTGCGGATCAGCGTTTCGCCGCTCTTGCCGATAATACGGTGCAGGGAACGCGACAGGTTCGCTTCGTTGTGGGTAGAGACCAGGCGACCGGTAAACAGCAGGCCCCAAGTGGCGGCGTTGACGAACATTGACGGGCTGCGGCCAAGGTGGGAGTGCCAGTTACGGTTGCTGATTTTGTTACGAATCAGCGCATCGCGCGTTGGCTTGTCGGGAATACGCAGCAGCGCTTCCGCTAGGCACATCAGCGCCACTCCCTCCTGAGAGGATAAAGAAAACTCCTGCAGCAGACTTTGCACCATTCCGGCGCGCCCCGTTGCACCTTTCTGGTGCCGCAGGTTGTAGGCCAGCTGGTAAGCGAGGCGATGCGTGGCTTCTGCCAGCGGCTTCGGTAAACGCGCCTGCTCCAGCAGAATCGGCACCGCTTCGGCCTCCGGGCGGTGCCAAGCAGAAGTGATCGCAGCACGGGCTACGGACTGCGGCAGGATCTGCTCGGCGAAGTCGAGGAACGGCTGGTGCTGCGACTCTTCTGGCAGGTGCTCATCGCCCTCTGCCTGCTGGCCGTTTGACGGGATCTCCGGCAGCGCGCTGCCCTGTTCCACCTGCTGCAGATAGTTAAATATTGCCTGCTTGATCAGCCAGTGGGGCGTGCGGTCATTTTGCTGCGCTGCCAGTTTAATGCGCTCGCGCGTTGCATCGTCCAGCTTCACGCCCATAGTGGTTGTGCCCATGCCTTACAGCTCCTAAAGTCAGTAATAAACATTGGATGAGGTGCAATATCACTGATGTTGCAACTTTGTGCAACCCGGTTAAATGTGACCTAGCCCCCATTCCAGAAAACCGCTATTTTGTTAACGCGCAAAAAGCGGCATGGATATTGCCGCAAGAATCCGGCCAGTTATGAAATATGGAGTATTACTTGGTTTTAATTGGGTTATTACCGAGGCGCAACCCGGTTAAATGTGACGCATTGCAACCTGCTGGCATTTGAATGTAACTAGCAGGTGAAATGGCTGTCGATGATGTGTTAAATCGTTTGTGCGTCAACGCCGATTACGGCAGGATACCGCCCCCGGCAGAAAGCCCTCCGTGAAACGTGCCCCGTTTCGGCCGTTTCACGAGCGTCTTTCGCCTGAGGATACTGATAATAAGTGGAGAATCTGAATGACTGTAAGTACGCCAATGATGGTGACATTTTGTATTTATATATTCGGCATGGTTTTGATCGGTTCTATTGCTTACCGCTCAACGAAAAACTTTGACGATTATATTCTGGGCGGCCGCAGCCTAGGCAGCTTGGTCATCGCTCTGTCAGCCGGGGCATCTGATATGAGCGGCTGGCTGCTGATGGGGCTGCCGGGGGCCATTTTCCTGTCGGGCATTTCCGAAAGCTGGATCGCCATTGGTCTAACTATCGGCGCTTACCTTAACTGGAAGATTGTTGCTGGTCGTCTACGCGTGCAGACTGAGCACCATGACAATGCCCTGACGCTGCCGGACTACTTCTCCAGCCGCTTCGAGGATAAAAGTAAGATTCTGCGGGTTATTTCTGCCCTGATTATTTTGGTGTTCTTCACTATCTACTGTGCTTCTGGCGTGGTGGCCGGAGCGCGTCTGTTTGAAAGTACCTTCGGTATGAGCTATGAAACTGCCCTGTGGGCCGGTGCCGCAGCGACTATCGTCTACACCTTTGTTGGCGGCTTCCTCGCGGTCAGTTGGACCGATACCGTGCAGGCCAGCCTGATGATTTTCGCGCTGATCCTGACGCCGGTGATTGTTATTCTGGCAGTCGGTGGCTTGGGTAATTCACTGGAAGTGATCCGCGCGAAAAGCGTTGAGAACCTCGACATGCTGAAAAACCTCAACTTTATTGCTATTGTCTCCCAGCTGGGCTGGGGCTTGGGCTACTTTGGTCAGCCGCACATCTTGGCGCGCTTCATGGCTGCTGACTCCCACCGTTCGATTCGTAGCGCGCGTCGTATCGGTATGGCCTGGATGATCCTGTGCCTCGGCGGTGCCGTGGCGGTGGGCTTCTTCGGTATTGCTTACTTCCAGAACCATCCGGATCAAGCTTCCGGCGTGTCTGAAAACAGTGAGCGTATCTTTATCGAACTGACGCGTATCCTGTTCAACCCGTGGATTGCCGGGATCTTGCTGTCCGCCATTCTGGCGGCGGTGATGTCGACGCTGAGCTGCCAGCTGCTGGTCTGTTCCAGCGCGCTGACGGAAGATCTGTATAAAAACTTCCTGCGCAAAAATGCCACTCAGCGCGAGCTGGTGTGGGTAGGGCGCCTGATGGTGCTGCTGGTGGCGGTGATTGCTATTGCCCTAGCGTCTAACCCGAATAACCGCGTGCTGGGGCTGGTGAGCTACGCTTGGGCGGGCTTTGGTGCTGCCTTTGGCCCGGTGGTGGTGCTGTCGCTGCTCTGGAAACGCATGACGCGTAACGGCGCGCTGGCGGGGATGATCGTCGGTGCCGCAACCGTGCTTATCTGGAAGCAGTACGCATGGTTTGGCCTCTACGAAATTATTCCGGGCTTCCTGTTTGCTTGCATCGCGATTGTGGTGTTCAGCCTGCTTGGCAAAGGCCCATTGGCGGCGGCTGCGCAGCGCTTTGATGCTGCAGAAGCGGAGTATCAGGCAGACTAACGCTTAAGGGCTAGCGTAATCTGGCCCTTTTCTTTTATGCCCATTCCCACCGTAATATCTGCTTAATGTTTTTCCCCCTCACAAAACTCAAAAATATCCTTTGCCTAGCTTGTATTTCTTTATCGGATAATGATAATCGATATCGTTCGTATTTTACTTATTTTTATTGGATTTGACTGAAGTTAACAGTTAAAGAGGTTTGGCATGTTTGTTCCGTTCCTCATCATGTTACGCGAAGGGCTGGAGGCGGCACTGATTGTCAGCCTGATCGCCAGCTATCTAAAGCGTACTCAACGCAGCCAGTGGTTCCCCGCCATGTGGATTGGGGTGTTTGCCGCTGCCGCGCTCTGCCTTGCTCTTAGCTGGTTTATCAATAAAACCACCGGTGAATTTCCGCAGAAACAGCAGGAGCTGTTTGAGGGTATCGTCGCGGTGGTGGTGCTTACCTAGATGGTGTTCTGGAGGCACTGTTGCAAAGTTATTGATGAGTTAGCCTTTCGTGTTATTGAAAGGTCTTCAACTAATACTGGCCACAGCATTAGACTGTAAGTAGTACAGCCGCTCAGATTCGTTGGGCGTCAGACCACCGTTATACCAATGGGGCCTGATAGCGCTGTAATATCCCGTTATATAGCGAATTATCGCGCCCTGGGCTTCGCTGAAGCTGTTATAGCCCTTCGTCGGCACCAATTCGGTCTTCAGGCTCCGGAAGAACCGCTCCATAGGGGCGTTATCCCAGCAGT
>NZ_MAYS01000280.1 GCF_001756855.1 Candidatus Erwinia dacicola
TCGCGCTGGTGATGCCGAAGCTGTTGGTGCCCAACTCGTGTGGATGGCCCTCGCTGTCGTTCAGCGTGGTGCTGAACCCGGCACTGAGCAGGGCGCTTTAACTCCAGCAGGTCAGAGAGCCCTTTTTCCTACAAACTGTTCAACTGAATTGGCTATTCATGGTTTCAATGTGATAAAGAGCCCTCAATCGTAATTCAATGTCGCAGTCGGCGCGGTAAATTCACGCGAGGGCGGTAGCAAAGCGGAGGGATTATCTTTTCCTGCGCGTTTTGCGTTAAGGCGGCGTATAATGAGTCAGCGCCCGATCATACCGATACCAAAACCACGATCACGCTCTCTTACGCGATGTAATTGCTTTGCGGGCTGCCTGCGGGCGACCAAGATTCATCCCTGCCTTATTCTGTCAGCATCTCCCTGCGCGGTTTCTCTCTTGATCCTAAAGGTGTTATTATGCGTGCCTAGCTGTGTATTGCGCAGCTATCAAAGGCGGCGGCAATCCGACAATATGGGTCAGACAGCCTGTCAGCTCGGAACTCTCAAACTATGTTTGCATGTAATCTTACGTGTGGGTTACCACTGCAATTAAGGATGTTTCATGCCTGTAATTACTCTTCCTGATGGAAGCCAGCGCTTTTTTGACCACGCCGTCAGCGCAATGGATATTGCCCTTAACATTGGTTCTGGCCTAGAAAAATCCTGTATTGCTGGTCGTATGAATGGCGAACTGATGGATGCGGTTGACCCGATTACAGAAGACGCTGATGTGGCAATCATCACCGCTAAAGACGAAGCCGGTCTGGAAATTATTCGTCACTCCTGTGCGCACCTGTTAGGGCACGCAATTAAACAGCTGTGGCCGGATACCAAAATGGCTATCGGCCCGGTTATCAACAACGGTTTTTACTACGACGTTGACCTTGACCGCACGCTGACCCAGGAAGATGTCGATCTGCTGGAAAAACGTATGCACCAGCTGGCAGAGACCAATTACGACATTGTTAAGCAGAAAGTTAGCTGGCAGGAAGCGCGTGACGCTTTCGCTGCACGCGGCGAAACTTACAAAATGACCATCCTTGATGAAAATATCAGCCATGACGATCGTCCTGGCCTGTATCATCACGAAGAATATGTCGACATGTGCCATGGTCCGCACGTGCCGAATATGCGTTTCTGCCACCACTTCAAGTTGCAGAAAATTTCTGGCGCTTACTGGCGTGGCGACAGCAACAATAAAATGTTGCAGCGTATCTACGGCACCGCTTGGGCCGACAAAAAGCAGCTGGCTGCCTATTTGCTGCGTCTGGAAGAAGCGGCGAAGCGCGATCACCGTAAAATCGGTAAGCAGCTCGACTTGTATCATATGCAGGAAGAGGCGCCTGGCATGGTGTTCTGGCACAATGACGGCTGGACTATCTTCCGCGAGCTGGAAGTGTTTATCCGCACCAAGCTGAAAGAGTATGACTATCAGGAAGTAAAAGGTCCGTTCATGATGGACCGCGTGCTGTGGGAAAAAACCGGCCACTGGGAAAACTACAAAGAGGCGATGTTTACTACCGTTTCAGAAAACCGTGAATACTGCATTAAGCCGATGAACTGCCCAGGCCACGTGCAGATTTTTAATCAAGGTCTAAAATCATACCGTGATTTACCGCTGCGTATGGCAGAGTTTGGTAGCTGTCACCGTAATGAGAAGTCGGGTGCACTGCACGGCCTGATGCGCGTACGTGGCTTTACTCAGGATGATGCCCATATCTTCTGTACTGGAGAGCAGGTGCGCGACGAGGTCAACAGCTGCATTAAGATGGTGTACGACATGTACAGCACCTTCGGCTTTGAAAAGATCGTGGTGAAACTATCTACGCGTCCAGAGAAGCGTATCGGCACCGACGACCTGTGGGACCGCTCAGAAGCGGACCTAGCGGCTGCACTGAAAGAGAACAACATTCCGTTTGAATATCATCCGGGTGAGGGCGCTTTCTACGGTCCTAAAATTGAGTTTACCCTGCATGACTGTCTCGATCGTGCATGGCAGTGCGGTACTGTGCAGCTGGACTTCTCGCTGCCAGGCTGCCTGAGCGCCTCGTATGTGGGTGAAAGTAATGAACGTCAGGTTCCGGTGATGATCCACCGCGCAATCTTGGGGTCCATGGAGCGCTTTATCGGGATTTTAACCGAAGAATATGCTGGTTTCTTCCCGACTTGGCTTGCTCCACTACAAGTTGTGGTGATGAATATCACCGATGGTCAGTCCGGATATGTTGCAGAATTGACCCAAAAATTGCAGCATGCGGGCATTCGTGCTAAAGCGGACTTGAGAAACGAAAAGATTGGCTTTAGAATCCGCGAGCATACTTTACGTCGTGTCCCTTACATGTTGGTCTGTGGTGATAAAGAGGTGGAAGCTGGCAAAGTGGCCGTTCGCACCCGCCGCGGTAAAGACTTGGGAAGCTTGGACGTAAACGAAGTGATCGCGAAGCTGCAGGATGAAATCCGCAGTCGCAATCTTCATCAATTGGAGGAATAAAGTATTAAAGGCGGAAAACGAGTTCAACCGGCGCGTCCTAATCGCATTAACAGAGAAATTCGCGCCACTGAGGTTCGTCTGACAGGAGTCGATGGCGAACAAATTGGTATTGTCAGTCTGGATGAAGCTTTACAAAAAGCTGCAGAAGCAGGTGTTGATGTTGTCGAGATCAGCCCTAACGCTGAACCGCCCGTTTGTCGTGTTATGGACTACGGCAAGTTCCTTTATGAAAAAAGCAAATCTTCTAAGGAACAGAAAAAGAAGCAAAAAGTTATCCAAGTTAAGGAAATTAAATTCCGTCCTGGTACCGATGATGGCGACTATCAGGTAAAACTACGCAACCTGATTCGCTTTCTGGAAGATGGCGATAAAGCCAAGATCACACTGCGTTTCCGTGGTCGAGAGATGGCGCACCAGCAGATCGGTATGGAAGTGCTTAACCGCGTCCGTAAAGATCTGTGTGAAAATATTGATTTGGCAGTGGTCGAATCGTTCCCTACAAGGATCGAAGGTCGCCAGATGATTATGGTGCTTGCTCCCAAGAAGAGGCAGTAGGCCCTAAAGTAATCCTGCCGCGTGCTTCAGTACGCGATGAGATTCGCCTGTCTGGTTCATTTTATTAACAATGCGAAGTGGATATTTTTTCAAATGCCAAAGATTAAAACTGTACGTGGCGCGGCCAAGCGCTTCAAGAAGACCGCCGGTGGCGGCTTTAAGCATAAACACGCTAACCTGCGTCATATTCTGACTAAAAAATCTACTAAGCGTAAACGCCACCTGCGTCCAAAAGGTGTGGTGTCTAAAAGCGATCTGGGTCTGGTTATTGCTTGCCTGCCGTACGCATAAGTAAATTTTTTACAGAATATTAAACAGGAGAGCTAATATGGCTCGTGTAAAACGTGGTGTAGTTGCTCGCGCACGTCACAAAAAAATCTTAAAACAAGCTAAAAGCTATTACGGTACACGTTCACGTGTTTACCGCGTTGCCTTCCAAGCTGTTATCAAGGCTGGTCAGTATGCTTACCGTGACCGTCGTCAGCGGAAGCGTCAGTTCCGTCAGCTGTGGGTTGCGCGTATCAACGCTGCAGCCCGCACTAACGGCATGTCTTATAGCCGTTTCATCAATGGCCTGAAAAAAGCTTCAATCGAAATTGACCGTAAGATTCTGGCTGACATAGCCGTATTCGACAAAACAGTATTTGCTGCTTTGGTAGAAAAAGCGAAAACAGCTCTGATGTAAGCCAGTTGGAAGAGGGAGCTTGTCTCCCTCTTTTTTATTATCTGAAAAGATGGACTTTTCTGATTGTTAAGATTTCAATAGAGCCGTCTAAACCGCAACAAGGTAACACCACCATGAATGCTATTTTCCGTTTCTTTCTTTTTACTTTAGCGTCTGACTATCGGGGGGGGCTTTGCGCAACGAAAAGAAACGAAAAATCGCGCTAAAAGCCTCCCTCGTGGAGGCTTTTAGCGTTTTACCGCTCGAAATAGATCGACTATTGGGCGGCTACTCGTCCTGACAAATAACAGACCGGCTACGGTGGCTGGAAGAAGAGGAAAGCATGTCACATCTCGCAGACCTGGTAGCAAGCGCGAAAGCCGCTATCAATGATGCTCAGGATGTCGCCGCGTTAGATAACGTTCGCGTCGAATACCTTGGTAAGAAAGGGCATCTTACGCTCCAGATGACGACCCTGCGTGAACTGCCAGCTAAAGACCGTCCGGCCGCGGGTGCAGTGATTAACGAAGCGAAGCAGCAGGTTCAGGAGGCGCTTAACGCGCAGAAGAATTCGCTGGAGTCCGCCGTAATGAATGCCCGCCTAGCGCAGGAGACGATTGATGTCTCGCTGCCGGGTCGCCGCATTGAAAACGGGGGGCTGCATCCGGTGACGCGCACCATTGACCGCATCGAGACCTTCTTCGGTGAGCTGGGCTTCTCCGTTGCAACCGGTCCGGAAATTGAAGATGACTATCACAACTTCGATGCACTGAATATTCCCCGGCACCACCCGGCGCGTGCGGATCACGATACCTTCTGGTTTGATGCCACCCGCCTGCTGCGTACCCAGACTTCTGGCGTGCAGATCCGCACCATGAAAGATCAGCCGCCGCCGATCCGCATTATTGCCCCGGGCCGCGTCTATCGTAACGATTACGATCAAACTCACACCCCAATGTTTCATCAGATGGAAGGGTTGATCGTCGATAAGGGCATCAGCTTCACCAACCTGAAGGGCACGATGCACAACTTCCTGAATAACTTCTTTGAAGCTGACCTGCAGGTACGCTTCCGTCCGTCCTACTTCCCGTTCACCGAACCGTCTGCCGAAGTGGATGTGATGGGTAAAAACGGCAAGTGGTTGGAAGTGCTGGGCTGTGGCATGGTGCACTCGAACGTACTGCGTAATGTTGGCATTGACCCTGAAGTGTACTCAGGCTTCGCCTTTGGTATGGGTATGGAACGTCTGACCATGCTGCGCTATGGCGTGACCGATCTGCGTGCCTTCTTCGAAAATGATATACGTTTTCTTAAACAATTTAAATAAGGGCGGGTAAAACCAATGAAATTCAGTGAACTCTGGTTACGTGAATGGGTCAACCCGGCCATTGACAGTGCAGCTTTGTCCGATCAAATCACTATGGCAGGTCTGGAAGTAGATAGCGTTGAAGCTGTTGCTGGTGCTTTTCACGGTGTGATCGTGGGCGAAGTGGTCGAGTGCGGTCAGCACCCGAACGCCGACAAGCTGCGCGTAACCAAAATTAACGTCGGCGGCGATTGTCGGCTGGATATCGTCTGTGGCGCACCCAACTGCCGTCAGGGTCTGAAAGTGGCCGTGGCGACCGTGGGCGCAGTGCTGCCGGGTGATTTCAAAATTAAACCGGCTAAGCTGCGCGGTGAGCCCTCTGAAGGTATGCTGTGCTCGTTCTCCGAGCTGGGTATTTCCTACGATCATGATGGCATCATTGTGCTGCCGTTGGATGCCACCGTTGGCACTGATATCCGCGAATATCTGCAGCTGGATGACAACACTATTGAGATCAGCGTCACGCCAAACCGTGCCGACTGCCTGGGCATCATTGGCGTGGCGCGTGACGTGGCCGTGCTCAACAAATTGCCATTGAACGCTCCCGAAATCGCACCGGTTGCTGCAACGTTGGCGGATACCTTGCCAATTCGTGTTGATGCGCCAGAAGCCTGCCCGCGCTACCTCGGTCGTGTAGTGAAAGGCATCAATGTCAAAGCAGCTACCCCTCTGTGGATGAAAGAAAAACTGCGCCGCGGCGGTATCCGCTCGATCGATCCGGTGGTGGATATCACCAATTATGTTTTACTTGAGCTCGGCCAGCCGATGCATGCCTTTGACCTTGACCGCATTGACGGTGGCATCGTGGTACGCCTAGCGGAAGAGGGTGAGAAGCTGACCCTGCTGGATGGCAACGAAGTTACCCTGAAAAACGATACGCTGGTCATTGCTGACCACAGCAAAGCGCTGGCAATGGGCGGGATTTTCGGCGGTGAAAACTCTGACGTAAATGAAGAGACTCAGAACGTACTGTTCGAATGCGCCTTCTTCAGCCCGCTGTCCATCACCGGCCGCGCGCGCCGTCATGGCCTGCATACTGATGCGTCTCACCGCTACGAGCGGGGCGTGGATCCAGCTCTGCAGCATAAAGCTATCGAACGCGCCACCGCGCTGCTGCTGGGAATCTGCGGCGGTGAAGCTGGGCCGGTTATCGATGTGACGACCGAGTCAGCACTGCCACAGCATGCGACCATTACGCTGCGTCGTGAAAAGCTGGACCGCCTGATTGGTCACGTAATTGCCGATGCGGAAGTGAGTGATATTCTGCGTCGCCTAGGTTGCAAAGTGACGGAAGGAAGCGGTCAGTGGCAGGCGGTTGCGCCAAGCTGGCGTTTCGATCTCGCTCTCGAAGACGATCTGGTGGAAGAAGTGGCCCGCGTTTACGGCTACGACAACATTCCGGACGTGCCGGTACAGGCGGGTCTGGTGATGAGCAAGCACCGTGAAGCTAACCTCTCTCTGAAGCGAGTTAAGGCGCTGCTGGTGGATAAAGGCTATCAGGAAGCGATCACTTACAGCTTCGTTGACCCAAAAATTCAGGCGCTGCTACACCCGGGCGAAGAGCACTTGGTGCTGCCTTGCCCAATCTCGGTAGAGATGTCTGCAATGCGTCTGTCGCTGTGGAGTGGTCTACTGGGCGCGGTGGCGTATAACCAGAATCGTCAGCAGTCGCGCGTGCGTCTGTTTGAGAGCGGGCTGCGCTTTGTCCCTGATACTCAGGCAAACCTCGGCATCCGTCAGGATGTTATGCTGGCGGGCATCCTCAGCGGGCATCGTAATGAAGAGCACTGGGATCTGGCGTGTAACGCAGTAGATTTCTATGATTTAAAAGGTGATTTGGAGTCGGTACTGGAGTTAACCAGCAAGCTGGACGAGATTCAGTTTGTGGCAGCGGTTAATCCGGCACTGCATCCTGGGCAGAGCGCACAAATTATTTTACGCGGCGAACACATCGGATTCATCGGTGTAGTGCATCCGGAACTTGAACGTAAACTGGATCTTAACGGCCTTACAGTGGTGTTCGAACTGCTGTGGGAGAAGGTTGCAGACCGCGTCCTGCCTGACGCCAGCAGCATTTCGTGCTTCCCGGCGAACCGCCGGGATATCGCTGTGGTGGTGGCAGAAAACGTGCCAGCAGCAGATATCATCGCAGAGTGTAAGAAAGTTGGCGTAAATCAGGTGGTTGGCGTAAACTTGTTTGACGTGTACCGTGGTAAGGGCGTAAATGATGGTTTTAAGAGCCTCGCTATTAGCCTTATTTTGCAAGATACCAGCCGGACACTCGAAGAAGAGGAGATTGCCGCTACCGTTGCAAAATGCGTAGAGGTACTGAAAGAGCGATTCCAAGCATCCTTGAGGGATTGAACCTATGGCGCTTACAAAAGCTGAAATGTCTGAATACCTGTTTGAGAAGCTCGGGCTTAGCAAGCGGGATGCCAAAGAGCTGGTAGAACTGTTTTTTGAAGAAGTGCGTCGTGCTTTGGAGAACGGTGAACAGGTTAAACTGTCAGGATTTGGCAACTTCGACCTTCGCGATAAAAATCAACGTCCGGGACGTAACCCAAAAACGGGTGAAGATATTCCCATTACGGCTCGCCGGGTTGTGACGTTTCGACCGGGACAGAAACTTAAAAGCCGGGTTGAGAACGCCTCGCCGAAAGAAGACTGATTTCAGCCCTTCAAAAGGCTGAAAACGGCTTTTCATGCCTGTAATATCAATAAGTTACGTTATAGCTTAGGAGTTATGGTCATTTGTGGTGTATGGGGATT
>NZ_MAYS01000281.1 GCF_001756855.1 Candidatus Erwinia dacicola
CTGGTCGAACGTAAAAGCCGTATTTATCTGACGAAGAAGGTTTTTTCTAAAGACTCTGCCGAAGTTGCCGCCGCTATTATCTCGATGCTGAGCGGCTATAAGGACGTCTGTCACACAATCACGTTCGACAACGGCAGGGAGTTTACCCGGCACAAGGAAGTCGCTGACGCGTTGGAAGCGGAAACCTACTTCGCTCATCCATATGCCTCGTGGCAGCGCGGGCTAAACGAGAACACCAATGGGTTGTTGAGGCAGTTTATCCCGAAAGGAACTGACCTGACGGCAGTGACGGATGACGAGCTCCGCAAGTACCAGGGAGCACTGAATAGCAGGCCACGGAAATGCCTTGGGTTCCGGCAACCTTCAGTGGTCTTTGTAGAGCTAAAACAGGCGGCTTAGCGTTGCACTTCAAACTTGAATCCGCTAACCTATTTTTGATGTTGAATTGAACATATTAAAATCAGGCAATTACACAATTTCGTGTAAAGGCTCATCAGGAGAACTTATTCAGGTTCTGCAGGACTGGTGTCCATCTTTCCCCGGATATTATCTTTACTACCCGAGCCGAAAGCAGCATCCGCCTGCTTTTGCGCTGATAATCGATGTACTTCGCTACTCGGAATGACGGGTCTGCCATACGCTGTGGACCCGTCCGGGTATTAACGGCCTACGCGAGCTTGGTGCTCCGGAGAGTAACGTTCGCCAACGATTTTAATCGTCTCAAGCGCCTGAGTTATCTGACGCGAATTTTCCTGCGAAAGAATGATTTCGACAGCCCCCAGGTTTTCCTCCAGCCGGTGTAGTTTAGTGGTACCAGGGATAGGAGTAATCCACGGCTTTTGTGCCAGCAGCCATGCCAGAGCGATTTGCGCAGACGTCACACCTTTCTCTGCAGCCAGCTCTCCCAACAGGGAGACCAGCTTTTCATTGGTTTCAATCGCCTGTTCGGCAAAACGCGGCACGGTACTGCGGTAATCATCCTTGCCGAACATTGTCCCTGGTTTTATTGAGCCCGTCAGGAAGCCTTTGCCTAATGGGCTGAAAGGAACAAAACCAATGCCTAGTTCTTCCAGTAATGGCAAGATCTCCTGCTCTGGCTCGCGCCACCACATGGAGTATTCGCTTTGCAGCGCCGTGACAGGTTGTACAGCGTGCGCACGACGAATGGTTTGTGTGCCAGCCTCGGACAGACCGAAATGCTTGACTTTGCCTTCAGCTATCAGACCTTTCACGGTTCCCGCAACATCTTCAATGGGAACATTCGGGTCGACACGGTGTTGATATAGCAGATCAATGACATCAGTCTTAAGACGGCGTAATGACCCTTCAACAGCTTCACGGATATGCTCCGGACGGCTGTTTAAAATCTGCTGCTTGTTGTCATCACCAAAGGTGAAACCAAACTTAGTGGCGATGACCACACGATCACGAAACGGTTTTATGGCTTCACCGACTACTTTTTCATTAAGGAAGGGGCCGTACACTTCAGCGGTATCAAAGAATGTGACGCCACGTTCAACCGCTGCGCGAATGAGCTCGATAGCCTGACGGGTATCGATCACCGGGCCGTAGCCGTGGCTGAGGCCCATGCAGCCGAGTCCAAGTGCGGAGACTTCGAGTCCGGATTTACCCAGATAACGTTTTTGCATTGAATGAATACCTCATTTATCGCGACTTAAACATCCAGTTTGCGGCCAGTCAGCCATTCCACCATCGCCGGGTCGCGGTGAGAGAAGAAGGCGCTGGTTGCGGTATCGAGGGCAGCAATCTGCTGCATATCTTCAGAATTGAGTTCAAAATCGAGAATGTTGATGTTCTCTTCCATGCGTTCTTTTCGCACCGATTTCGCCAGCGAAACGATGCCTCGCTGGTAGATCCACCGCAGCACAACCTGACCCACGCTTTTACCATACTTCTGCCCAATCGCCGTCAACACGGGATGCTGGAACAGACCATTTTTACCCTCAGCAAAGGGGGCCCAGGCTTCCGGCTGAATGCCACGGCTTTGCATCCATGGAACGGCATGCAACTGCTGGTTGAAGGGGTTAACTTCAATCTGGTTTACCGCAGGGACAACCTTGTTGAAGGCGATAAGGTCGGCCAGTCGGTCAGGATGGGAGTTGCTGACGCCAATGGCGCGAATTTTTCCTGCCTGTTGCAGTTCTTCCATGGCACGCCACGCCCCATGGACATCGCCGTAAGGCTGGTGAATCAGGTACAGGTCAACGTAATCAAGTTGCAGCCGATTCAGGGAGCGTTCGAACTGTGCTTTAGCGCCTTCGTAACTGGTATCCTGCAACCAAAGTTTGGTTGTGACAAAAAGTTTGTTCCGTACAATACCGGTTTGTTTCAGTGCGTTCCCGACCTG
>NZ_MAYS01000282.1 GCF_001756855.1 Candidatus Erwinia dacicola
GTCATGCAAAGCACCGGAACAGCGAAGCCGTGAAGCTCGCCCTGTAAGGGCGCTACGTTCCATTACGGCAGATTAAATATGTACTTCTGAGTCTCCCACCATGATCGGGGAAGACCGATTTTTGTGCAGTGTAACAGCGACGTTTTTTTGGCTCGAGTGCAAACTGCCGGATGAATACGCAAACGTTTTCGTTTATACTGCGCGCGTTTTTTAATCCATTCAGGTAGAGATTATGACGACTCTTGGAACCGCGCTGCGCCCTGCAGCAACCCGCGTAATGCTGTTAGGTTCTGGTGAACTAGGTAAAGAGATGGCGCTGGAATGCCAGCGTCTGGGCGTGGAAGTTATCGCCGTTGACCGCTACGCCGATGCCCCAGCAATGCACGTTACGCACCGCAGTTATGTCATCAACATGTTGGATGGCGCTGAGCTGGCTGCGCTGGTTGCTTAGGAGAAGCCAGACTTTGTGGTGCCGGAAATCGAAGCTATTGCCACCGATATGCTGATCGAGCTGGAAAAACAGGGTCAGCACGTGGTGCCTACCGCCCGCGCGGCTAAGCTGACCATGAATCGCGAAGGTATTCGCCGCCTAGCGGCAGAAGGGCTGGCGCTGCCTACCTCCACCTACCAGTTCGTCGACAGTCGTGAAGCATTTCTCGCTGCGGCTGCTGAGATTGGCTTCCCGTGCATCGTGAAGCCGGTCATGAGCTCATCCGGTAAGGGCCAGAGCTTTATTCGTACAGCCTCCCAGCTGGATGCCGCTTGGGAATATGCCCAGCAGGGTGGGCGTGCTGGCGCAGGCCGCGTGATCGTTGAAGGCGTGGTAAAGTTTGATTTTGAAATTACCCTGCTGACTATTAATGCGGTCGACGGCATCCACTTTTGTGCGCCTATCGGCCACCGTCAGGAAGATGGCGACTACCGCGAATCTTGGCAGCCGCAGCAGATGAGCGAACTGGCTCTGCAGCGCGCGCAGGATATTGCGGAGAAAGTGGTTACCGCTCTTGGCGGTCGCGGCCTGTTTGGCGTGGAGCTGTTTGTCCGCGGTGATGAAGTGGTGTTTAGCGAAGTCTCGCCGCGCCCGCACGATACCGGCGCGGTCACGCTGATTTCACAGGATGTTTCCGAGTTCGCATTGCACGTGCGTGCCTTCCTCGGCCTGCCCGTTGGCAGCATTCGTCAGTACGGTCCAGCAGCATCAGCGGTGATCCTGCCGGAGCTGGAGAGCACTAACGTGCAATTTGGGAATCTGTCAGCAGCACTCGGGGCGGGTTTACAGCTGCGCCTGTTCGGCAAGCCGGAAATTCAGGGTAAGCGTCGCTTGGGCGTGGCGCTGGCCACCGGCCATGATATTCATCATGCGGTACAGCATGCCATCACTGCGGCTGCTCAGGTTAAAGTCAGCGGGTAACTGGCAGGCAGCAAAAACTCAAGGCGCTGATATCAGCGCCCTTTTTCATCGCTGCTCGCTTAACGTGCGCCCGCCACCGCTTCGCGCGCCAGCTGGGTAATACGATCATAATCCCCTGCCTGCAGCGCCGGCGGCAT
>NZ_MAYS01000283.1 GCF_001756855.1 Candidatus Erwinia dacicola
GCGATCATGGCAAACTGAAACGGATAATCAACGCCACGCTGGGCTTCAAATCAATGAAGACGGCTTACGCCACAATCAAAGGCATTGAAGTGATGCGTGCGCTACGGAAAGGTCAAGCAGAATCATTTTATTTGGGGCATCCCCTAGGCGAAATGCGTCTAGTGAGCAGAGTCTTTGAAAGATAAGACCTTTCAATAACACGAAAGGCTAACTCATCAATATCTTTGCAACAGTGCCGAAGCCGCATGATGCTCTCTTCGTTAGGGAAGATGCCCACCACATCGACACGCTGCTTCACCTCTTTGTTCAGGCGCTCCAGCGTGTTCGTCGAGTGCACGCGCTCATCGATGCCGCGGCAAATGGACGACACCTAGCTGCGGGAGATACCGGTCATTCCCATCGACTGGACCAAGGCGTCAACATCCTGCCAAATTTACACCACGTCCCAAGACTCTACCTAGCGCAGGTACTGCAGGCAAGCATACGTTCGACAGATAGTTTGGTCCAGTCGCTGAGTTGATGGACATTCTTCTCAAGAAAGCGTTCCCAACTAATTTCGGTGGTTTTCAGGTCAAATGCCACGCGCAGCTTTTTCATCATGATGTTGTTGGTCATCTTGCATTCGATAGACGGCACCGGGGCATCTTCGCTTTTGCCGAGACGTTCGAAAATCAGACCGTTGAGAAAGTAACCTATGATGACATCCGGGCAGGCGCGAAAACTGGGCTCTTTCTCTTTACTTCAGGAAGCTGACAACTTCGGCTTCTGTTACTTTGCTCTCTGCCAGCGCCAGAATGCTTACCACTTTAGCATCGCTTAAATTCAGCATGTGACGCACGCTGCGCAGGACATCATTATTCGTCATAGGAACTCTCTTTCATTGAAACCATAGCAATGAGCGCATTATTAGAGACAATTCGTGAGTTGAACAGGAAAAACCGCCAGCGGCAGGCTGGTGATGGTCTTACAGGGGAGTGATCGCGGATAACGGCGTGCCGGGGCGTGAAGCGTCACGCACCAGCGGCAGGTGATCGCAGGCGTGCTGGCGGGCGGAACGGATAAACGCCTCCACCATTGGCTGGCGCTGCTCGCCGTCGCGCACGGCGGCATACAGCCTGCTCCACAGGCCGTCCCCTAATGTTTTCGTCACCACCAGTCCCTGGTGTTCACAACTTTCAACCACCCAGTGCGGCAATGCGGCAATGCCCATCTGCGCGGACACCATCTGAATCAGCAGCAGCGTGTTATCGACGCTTTTCAGCGCCGGACTGACGCCCGCAGGCTGCAGGAAATGGCGCCAGATATCCAGACGCTGGCGCTGTACCGGGTAGATCATCAGCACTTCACTGGCCAGATCCTCCGGCGAAATGTAATCCTTCTGTGCCAGTGGGTGATCCGGGGCCAAAATCAGGCGTACCTCAAAATCAAACATCGGCGTATAGAACAATCCGCTGCTGCGCGGCAGAATATCTGAGGTCAGGACGATATCCAGCTTGCCCTGTTGTAAAGCGGGCTGTGGATAAAAGGTCACGCCCGACTTGAAGTCCATCACTACCTGCGGCCAGCTCTGACGGAAGTTATTCAGCGCGGGCGTCAGCCACTGAATACAGCTGTGGCACTCAATAGCAATGCGCAGCGTGGTCTGATGCGGCTCGTGGCACGCCTTAAGCGCGTGCTGGATCTGTGGCAATACCTGCTCTGCCAGCTGCAGGAGGATCTCCCCCTGTGGTGTAAAGCGCAGCGGCTGGCTTTTTCGCATAAACAGGCGAAAGCCAAGGCGCTGCTCCAGATCGCTGAACTGGTGAGATAACGCCGATTGCGTCTGGTGGAGCTGAGCGGCGGCGGCGGCCAGCGATCCGGTATTTTGCAGTGCCTGCAACGTTCGCAGGTGTTTGAGTTCGATCATGAGAGCCCTTCACATCGACAGTGAACATTTTGCGCTTGTGGTGAATACAGTACCTGCGGATTATAGCGGTGTAAACATCTGGATGGCTAAATTGGTTAGCCAGCTCGGTAAAAATGGATTCTACGAGGCAAAACTGATGACTATTCTGAACCATACACTTGGATTTCCGCGCGTCGGCCTGCGCCGCGAACTGAAAATAGCACAGGAAAGCTACTGGGCGGGTAACAGTTCTCAGGAAGCGCTGTTGGTAACTGGTCGTGAACTGCGCGACCGCCACTGGCAGCAGCAGAAAGAGGCCGGTGTTGACCTGCTGCCGGTCGGCGATTTCGCTTGGTACGATCACGTCCTGACGACTAGCCTGCTGCTGGGAAACGTTCCGGCGCGGCATCTTAACAAAGATGGTTCAGTTGACCTCGATACCCTGTTTCGTCTGGGCCGTGGCCGTGCACTTAGCGGTGAACCTGCGGCGGCGGTAGAAATGACCAAATGGTTTAACACCAACTATCACTATATGGTGCCGGAATTTGTGCAGAGCCAGCAGTTCAAGCTGAGCTGGACTCAGCTGCTGGACGAAGTGGATGAAGCGCTGGCGCTTGGACACAAAATCAAACCCGTGCTGCTTGGCCCGGTAACTTATTTGTGGCTGGGGAAAGTGAAGGGTGCCGCGTTTGACCGCCTGAGCCTGCTCAAAGAGATCCTGCCGGTTTATCAGCTTGTGCTGGCTGAGCTGGCAAAACGCGATATCGAGTGGGTGCAGATCGACGAGCCTGCGCTGGCGCTGGAACTGCCAGCCGAATGGCTTGCAGCCTTCAAACCTGCTTATAATGCATTGCAGGGCCATACCAGACTCCTGCTGACCACTTATTTCGACAGCATCGGTCAGAATATCGATACCATTCGCGTACTGCCGGTGCAGGGCCTGCATGTAGACCTAGTGCATGGTAAAGACGATATCAACACGTTGAACAGTCAGCTGCCGCCGAACTGGCTGCTGTCGGTTGGGGTGATTAATGGACGTAACGTCTGGCGTGCCAATCTCAGCCGCTGGTTTGAGCGCCTGCAACCGCTTGCCGCCGCCCGTAAGCAGCTGTGGATTGGTTCTTCCTGCTCGCTGTTGCACAGTCCGATTGACCTGAGTGTGGAGACCCGCCTCGACGACGAGGTAAAAAGCTGGTTCGCCTTTGCCCTGCAGAAATGCGCCGAACTCTCTTTGTTGAGCAAAGCGCTGGACAGTAACGATCCCGCTTCTCTGGAAGCCTGGAGCGCACCAGTCCGCGCCCGAAAATCCTCAACCCGAGTGCACAATCCGGCAGTAGGTCAGCGCCTAGCGGCGATAACTGCTCAGGACAGCCAGCGTCATAACCACTATCAGGTACGGGCTGAGGCTCAGCGCCAGCGCTTCCAGCTGCCTGCATGGCCCACCACCACCATCGGTTCGTTCCCGCAGACCACCGAAATTCGCGGCCTGCGCCTCGATTTCAAGCAGGGGCGTCTGGATGCTAACCACTACCGCACCGGTATCGCTGAGCACATCAAGCAGGCGATTGTCGAACAGGAGCGCCTAGGGTTGGACGTGCTGGTCCACGGGGAAGTCGAGCGCAACGACATGGTGGAGTACTTCGGGGAAAACCTCGACGGTTTCATTTTTACGCAAAACGGTTGGGTGCAGAGCTACGGCTCGCGCTGCGTAAAGCCACCGGTGATTATTGGCGACGTCAGCCGCCCACAGGCCATCACCGTGGAGTGGGCAAAGTATGCCCAGTCGCTGACCGACAAGCCGGTGAAGGGGATGCTGACCGGCCCGGTGACCATTCTCTGCTGGTCATTCCCGCGTGAAGACGTTTCGCGTGAAACCATCGCTAAGCAGATTGCCATAGCGCTGCGTGACGAAGTGGCAGATTTGGAAAAAGCAGGGATTGGCATCATCCAGATTGATGAGCCTGCGCTGCGTGAAGGGCTGCCGCTGCATAAATCCGACTGGGCTACCTACCTGAAGTGGGCAGTGGACGCTTTCTGCCTGAACGCCGCCGTGGCGCAGGATGACACTCAGATCCACACCCACATGTGCTACTGCGAGTTCAACGACATCATGGATTCGATTGCTGCGCTGGACGCCGACGTGATCACCATTGAAACATCACGTTCCGATATGGAGTTGCTGGAGTCGTTTGAAGAGTTTGAGTACCCGAATGAGATTGGCCCGGGCGTGTACGATATTCACTCGCCGAACGTGCCGGAGGTAAAGTGGATAGAAACGCTGCTGCTGAAAGCGGCACAGCGCATCCCGACTGAGCGTCTGTGGGTCAACCCGGATTGCGGCCTGAAAACCCGTGGCTGGGCTGAAACCCGCCAAGCGCTGGCTAACATGGTTCAGGCGGCGCAAAACCTGCGTAACGCCAAAGTGTAATTATCTGTGTTGTTGATGTGATTTTGGGGCGCTATGCGCCCCCTTTTTTTATGCCTTTGGCGCTACGCCATACTGTTTAAACCACGTCAGCATACGCTGCCAGCCGTCTTGGGCAGACTCGGCATGATAGCTGGCGCGATAGTCAGCATTGAAGGCGTGACCGGCATCGGGATAGACAATAATTTCCGCATTCGCATTGGCTGCCCGCAGTGCCTGACGCATGGTTTCCACGCTCTCCTGCGGAATGCTGTCATCTTTACCACCGTACAGTCCTAATACCGGGGCATTCAGATCGACGGCGATATCAACCGGCTGCTTCTGCTGCTTCATGGTTTGATCGCCGACCAGCTTGCCGTACCAAGCAACGGCAGCCTTCAGCTGCGGATTATGCGCCGCATAGAGCCAAGTAATGCGACCACCCCAGCAGAAACCGGTAATCGCCATATTGCGCATATCTCCGTCGTGACGCGATGCCCAGTTAACCACATGATCCAAGTCGGTCAGTACCTGATTGTCCGGCACTTTACTCACCAGCTCTGAGAACAGGGTAGGGATATCGTCATAATCGGCCGGGTCGCCTTGGCGGAAGTAGAGCTCAGGAGCGACAGCCAGATATCCCTCCGCCGCTAGGCGGCGACAGATATCGCGAATGTGTTCGTGAACGCCGAAGATCTCCTGCACGACTAACACCACCGGCAGTGGGCCTGTGGTATTGCGTGGTTTAGCGTGAAACGTCGGCATATTCTCCCCCTGAGTGGGAATCGAGGTTTCCCCGGAGATAATCTCGGCGCTGTCGGTAATAATTGTGGTGGCAGCCGTCGGCAGGACTGCGGGCGCAAAGCTTTTTTTGCTCAGTTCTTGAGTGATGTTATCTTCGTTTTTCATGGTTCTCTCCGTGCAGGCGCCAGTGCAATTAGCTAACTATAATACTATAGTCAAGAATGCGATGAGGTCAGAGCTTGAGTGAGGGTATCTCTTTATCACCTAGTAAAGCTAAATCACAGGGCAAATTGTGTCAAAGCTCCATGAGCAAATAATTAAATGTGATGCTGGTCACTATTTTCAGTGTAATGCGTGTAACTATCATTTGAATTAGCAATTTTTATCACACTAAAGGGCGCCGTTATTTCTTACAGTAACGCTTAATTTACTATCCCCGATTTCCGCGACAGGAGTTTGAAATGGCACATTCTGACGTTTTCCATCTTGGCCTCACCAAAGTCGATCTCCAGGGCGCGACGCTGGCCATCGTGCCTGGCGACCCAGAGCGCGTAAAGAAAATTGCTACCCTGATGAACAATTCAGTCCACCTAGCTTCACACCGTGAATTTACCACCTGGCGCGCCGAGCTTTCCGGTAAGCCGGTGATCGTCTGTTCGACCGGTATCGGTGGTCCTTCGACTTCTATTGCCGTCGAGGAGCTGGCGCAGCTCGGCGTGCGCACCTTCCTGCGCGTGGGTACCACCGGTGCTATTCAGCCGGACATCAACGTCGGCGATGTGCTAGTGACGACCGGTTCCGTGCGTCTCGACGGTGCCAGCCTACACTTTGCGCCACTAGAGTTCCCGGCGGTAGCGGATTTCACCTGCACCACCGCGCTGGTCGATGCGGCGAAAGAGGCCGGAGCGCGCACCCGCATCGGCATCACCGCTTCCTCTGATACTTTCTATCCGGGCCAGGAACGTTACGACACCTATTCAGGCCGGGTGGTGAGTCGCTTCCAAGGGGCGATGAAAGAGTGGCAGGAGATGGGCGTGCTGAACTATGAAATGGAGTCCGCCACGCTGCTGACGATGTGTGCCAGCCAGGGACTGCGCGCCGGAATGGTCGCTGGGGTGATTGTAAACCGTACCCAGCAGGAGATCCCGAATGCGGAAACCATGAAAAAAACCGAAAGCGATGCGGTGAAAATCGTGGTTGAGGCCGCACGCCGCCTGACCTAAATTCTGATTTTGCGGGAAGCCTCTGAAAGCTGACCACAAACCGCAACCTCCCCCTCATTTAGCTGCGTACTCTCTCCAAAATTTGCTTTTTGTCTGGACATTTATACAGTACGCCTCTATTTTTCCCCTGTCAGGGTTTCAGCAGGAGAAGCAGGGTGGATCCAACAATCGTTTACAGCGCAGGCATCGGTCTGGTCGGTCTACTGGCAGGCTGGCTGTTCGCCTCTTATCGCAGCCAGCAGCACCTAGCGAAGGGCAAGACGGAGCAGCAGCTGCTGTTACAGGCGTCTGAACAGGCGCAGGCTGAACGTCAGCGCTTACAGCAGCAGCTTGAGGCCCAGTTACTTGCCCATAAGCAGAGCGAACAGGAGCTGCGTCAGTTGCACGCTGCACAGGCCGCAGCCGGTGAAAAGCTGCAGCACCTCGAGCACTGGCGTGTGGAGAGCGACCAGCTCACTCGTGAACTGCGCACTCAGATGGAGATCAACAGCGCCCAAGAAGCGGAGCTGCGTGAAGTCACCATTCGCCTAGAAGAGACGCGCATGGCGGCTGAAGAGAAGCAGCGCCTGCTGGTTAACAGCGAGCAGCGCCTTAATGCACAGTTTGAAAACCTAGCAAACCGAATTTTCGAAAACAGCGGTCGTCGTGTCGATGAACAGACCCGCCAGAGTCTGAATGGGCTGATTACGCCGCTGCGCGAACAGCTGGAGGGTTTCCGGCGTCAAGTGCAGGAAGGTCTCGTTCAGGAAGCGCGTGAACGCCATACACTTTCTCACGAAATTCGTAACCTGCAACAGTTCAATGCCCAGATGGCTCAGGAAGCGATTAACCTCACTAAGGCGCTGAAGGGCGATAACAAAACTCAGGGTAACTGGGGGGAAGTGGTGCTCAGTCGGGTGCTTGAGGCTTCCGGCCTGCGCGAAGGTCATGAGTATGAGACACAGGTGAATATTCAGCTGGAACAGAGTGGCCGCATGCAGCCGGATGTCATTGTACGCTTGCCGCAGGGCAAAGGCGTGGTGATCGACGCCAAGATGACGCTGGTGGCCTATGAACGCTATTACAACGGTGAAGATGAAGCCGGGCGTAAAGCGGCGATTAGCGAGCATATTGCCGCCATCCGCAGCCACCTGCGTGGACTTAGCCGAAAAGATTACCAACAATTGCCTGGTTTACGCTCACTGGATTATGTGTTGATGTTTATCCCGGTGGAACCGGCCTTTCTACTGGCTATCGACCACCAGCCAGAGCTGATCAACGAGGCGCTGAACCTCAATATTATGCTGGTCAGCCCGACCACGCTGCTGGTGGCGCTGCGCACGATTAACAATTTATGGCGCTATGAGCATCAGAGCCGCCATGCCCAGCGCATTGCCGACCGGGCCGCTAGGCTCTATAACAAAATGCGTTTATTCGTTGATGATATGAGTGCTATCGGGCAGAACTTAGATAAAGCCCAAGATAGCTACCGTCAGGCGATGAAAAAGCTGTCGGAAGGACGCGGCAACCTGATTGCGCAGACAGAAGGCTTCCGCCAGATGGGCGTTGAGGTCAAACGCCCGATAAATCCTCGCCTAGTCGCACAGGCGCTGCCCGCAGAAGATAAGGATGAAGATGACGCTGCCGGGGAAGCAGAAAGTGAAGAATTTTCTCCTGCCGCAATGCCACACCGCATCAATGAATAAGCGTGTGGCAAGTGCCTAGTCTGCGTGACTCTGATACACTTGGCAAATATTTAATTATAGAGCAGGCAAAACAAATGGCAGATGAATCAAAGGACACCACCCACTTCGGCTATCGCACGGTAGCGAAAAACGAAAAGGCCGAGATGGTGGCTGATATTTTCCATTCCGTTGCGGCCAAATATGATCTGATGAATGACTTGGTGTCTATGGGCATCCACCGCATCTGGAAGCGTTTTACCATCGACTGCAGCGGCGTGCGGCGTGGGCAGCGCGTACTTGATTTAGCAGGCGGCACTGGCGATCTCACGGCGAAATTCTCACGTCTGCTCGGTGAAACTGGTGAAGTTGTGCTGGCCGATATTAACAGCTCAATGTTGAAAGTGGGCCGTGAAAAGCTGCGCAACAAAGGCGTCATCGGCAACGTGAACTACGTACAGGCCAATGCCGAAGCACTGCCGTTCCCGGATAACTACTTCGACTGCATTACTATCGCTTTTGGTCTGCGTAACGTGACCGAAAAGGAGAAAGCGCTGGCCTCCATGCTCCGCGTGCTGAAGCCGGGCGGGCGTCTGCTGGTGCTGGAGTTCTCCAAGCCGCAGTTCGAACTGCTGAACAAAGCCTATGATGCTTACTCTTTCCACATCCTGCCGCGTATTGGCGAGCTGGTGGCGAAAGATGCAGGTAGCTACCGCTACCTAGCAGAATCCATCCGAATGCATCCCGATCAGGAAACTCTGAAGCAGTTGATGATGGACGTTGGCTTTGAAAACACCACGTATCACAATCTGACGGGCGGCATTGTTGCCTTGCACCGCGGATTTAAGTTTTAAGCAGGAAAACGCATGACATTAACGCCGCTGTTAACTGCCAGTCTGGAGAGCGCGCTAAACCAGATTCTATATCGCGATCGCGGCCTGAAAGCGGCGCGTCAACATCTTAACTGGCGTAGCCTTACTATCCTCCTTGCGGAACTGGAACAGCCCGTCACCTTCATCTTCAGTGAAAACCAAGTGGATGTGATAGGTGCGTGGGGTGACACGCCAGACTGCACGGTGAAGATCCGTCTGGCAACCTTGCCCAAACTGCGCGACCACCAGCAGCTGACGGCCTTGATCCGCAGCGGCGAGCTGGAGGTGGAAGGTGACCTGCAGCTGGTGCAGCAGTTCTCTGCTCTGCTGGATCTCGCAGAACTCGACCCCGCA
The DNA here is from genome assembly GCF_001756855.1 of Candidatus Erwinia dacicola. GTDB lineage: Bacteria > Pseudomonadota > Gammaproteobacteria > Enterobacterales > Enterobacteriaceae > Erwinia > Erwinia dacicola. The sequence continues at coordinate 9,144 of NZ_MAYS01000283.1, forward strand.
GAGTATCTTGCCCCGTGGATTGGCGATATTGCTGCGGAAGGGCTGACAAAGTTTGCCCGCCGTGGTTTCAACGCCCTGCGCCGTGACGTCGAGCGTAAGCAGAGTTATCTGGGCCAGACGCTGACGGAAGAGTGGCGACTGGCACCGGGTAAGCTCGAGCTCGCTTGGTTCAGTGAAGAAGTGGATGCCTTAACCCGATTGTTGGATGCCCTTGATGCCCGAATTAATCAGCTGGAGGTCAAATGACCTTCGATGAACTGCGACGTCTTTACCAGATTATCCGCGTTTTTCTCAGCTACGGCCTAGATGAACTGATCCCCAAAACCCGCTTAACTTTACCCATTCGCTTTTTCTGTATGCCAAACCGCCACAAAACTCAGCCGCTGGGCGAGCGTTTGCGTTTTGCGCTGGAGCAGCTTGGGCCGGTGTGGATCAAGTTTGGTCAGATGATGTCGACCCGCCGCGATCTATTCCCGCCTCACATTGCTGACCAGTTGGCAATGCTGCAGGACCGCGTGGCACCGTTTGATGGTGCCAAAGCCTTAAAACTGATTGAACATTCACTCGGTGCGCCAATTGAAAGCCAGTTCGACGACTTTGAGATCGTCCCGCTGGCTTCCGCCTCGATTGCTCAGGTTCACACGGCGACGCTGAAGGAAAACGGTTGTGAGGTGGTGATTAAAGTTATCCGCCCTGACATTCTTCCGGTGATTAAAGCGGATATGCGGTTGATCTACCGCCTAGCCCGCTGGGTGCTGCACCTGCTGCCTGATGGCCGCCGTTTGCGCCCGCAGGAAGTGGTAGCCGACTACGAAAAAACGCTGCTGGATGAACTGAATCTGCTGCGCGAAGCCGCGAACACCATTCAGCTACGGCGTAACTTTAACAGCAGCAGAATGCTATATGTCCCAGAAATCTATTCCGATTACTGCAGTGAAAATATGCTGGTTATGGAGCGTATTTACGGCATCCCGATTTCTGATGTGGTGACGCTGGAGCAGCACGGTGTCAATATGAAGTTGCTGGCCGAGCGCGGCGTGCAGGTGTTCTTTACTCAGGTGTTCCGCGACAGCTTCTTCCATGCGGATATGCACCCGGGCAATATTTTCGTCAGCCATGAACACCCTGAAGATCCGCAGTATATCAGCATTGACTGCGGTATTGTCGGCTCGCTGAACAAAGAAGATAAGCGCTACCTAGCAGAAAACTTTATCGCCTTCTTCAACCGCGATTATCGCAAAGTGTCTGAACTGCACGTTGACTCAGGCTGGGTGCCGCCGGATACCAATGTTGAAGACTTCGAATTCGCCATTCGTACCGTGTGTGAGCCGATCTTCGAGAAGCCGCTTGCAGAGATCTCTTTCGGCCACGTGCTGCTTAACCTGTTTAACACTGCGCGACGTTTCGATATGGAAGTGCAGCCGCAGCTGGTACTGTTACAGAAAACGTTGCTGTATATTGAAGGCGTCGGCCGCCAGCTCTATCCGCAGCTGGACCTATGGAAGACAGCCAAGCCGTTCCTTGAAGACTGGATTAAAGATCAGATCGGCATTCCCGCTATCGTGCGTGCGCTGAAAGAGAAAGCGCCGTTCTGGGCAGAGAAGATGCCGGAGCTGCCGGAACTGTTTTATGAGAGCCTGCGGCAGCATAAGCAACTGCGTCACAGTGTTGACCGCCTAGCAAGCGATCTAAAAGGGGAGCGGACTAGGCAGCATCAGTCGCGCTATCTGTTTGGCGTGGGTGCCACGTTCCTGCTGAGCGGAATGGCTATTTTGCTGACGCGCCCTGAGTGGGATATGTTCTCCACCGCCCTGATTGCTGCAGGTGCTGTTGCTTGGCTGATAGGCTGGCGCAGAACAAACTGGTTATCATGAAAGGTAAATAGGCAGTTTATTGTGCGTGCGTGTGGTTTGTGCATCGTCGGCACGACATAAACTGTTATATACTCAAAATTCGCATCAATTATTGATATCAGAGGTAATAATGGGTGGCATTACACTTCCACATTTGTTGATTATCGCCGTACTGGTTGTCCTGCTGTTCGGTACTAAGAAACTGCGTTCGCTGGGTTCTGACCTCGGTTTATCTATCAAAGGCTTTAAAAAAGCCATGAGCGATGAAGACGACAAGGAAAAGGACAAAGCGAATGCTGATGATGCTGACTTCAACGCCAAACTGGGGGACAAACAGCATACTGAAGCAAAAAAAGAAGTCGTTAAGAACGACAGGGTATAAACCGTGTTCGATATAGGCTTTAGTGAGCTGGTACTGGTATTCGTGATTGGCTTGGTGGTACTGGGTCCGCAACGTCTACCCGTAGCGGTAAGAGCAGTGGTGGGCTGGATCCGCGCACTGCGTTCGCTGGCGACCAACGTGCAGAATGAACTGGCGCAAGAGCTGAAAATTCAGGAGCTGCAGGACGGCCTGAAAAAAATCGAACAGTCAAGCAAAGACAGTCTCTCCCCTGAGCTTAAAGCCTCGGTGGAGGAGCTGAAGCAGACGGCTGACTCGATGAAACGCTCTTACCTCGGTGATAATGAAAAAGCTGACGATGAAGCGCACACGATTCATAACCCGCTGGTAAAAAAAACGCAGGAATCCCATGATGGGGTGACGCCAGCCGAAGCGGACCATCAGACCAGCGCGCCAGCACCGATCACCGTGACCCAGACCGCCGCGACGCCACAGCCTGAAGTTAGCCCTGAGCCGGCCGTACCCGCTGAACCACGAGCCCCCGTGAATTCCACTCAAGCGAGCGATAACGTAAAACATGGCAGTTGAAGATACCCAACCGCTTATCAGTCATCTGATCGAGCTACGTAAGCGCCTGCTGAACTGCATCATTGTTGTTCTGGCAATATTTCTGTGCCTAGCTTACTTCTCTAACGATATCTACCAGCTGGTCTCCGCCCCGCTGATCAAGCAGATGCCTGCGGGCGCCAGCATGATTGCCAGCGATGTCGCTTCGCCATTCTTTACGCCGATTAAGCTGACAATTATTGTCTCGCTATTCCTGTCGGTACCAGTGATCCTCTATCAGGTCTGGGCATTCGTTGCGCCTGCGCTGTATCGCCACGAGCGCAAGCTGGTTGTGCCGCTGCTGTTTTCCAGTTCATTCCTATTCTACCTAGGGATGGCTTTCGCCTACTTTATTGTCTTCCCGCTGGTGCTTGGCTTCTTCGCCAAAACCGCGCCTCAGGGCGTACAGATTGCCACTGACATTAATAACTATCTCGACTTCGTGATGACGTTATTTATGGCGTTTGGTGTGTCGTTTGAAGTGCCGATTGCCATCGTGCTGCTGTGCTGGACCGGTGTGACCACGCCAGAAGATCTGCGCGCTATGCGCCCTTATGTGCTGGTCGGTGCGTTCGTCGTCGGGATGTTGCTGACGTCGCCGGATATCTTCTCCCAGACGCTGTTAGCCATCCCGATGTACTGCCTGTTTGAAGTGGGGGTTTTCTGCGCACGCTTCTACGTGGGTAAATGCCCGTCATGAACTGAACCCTGCTTCCTGCCGCATATTGTTCAGCAGGTGGCGCTGCTACGGGGTGAGGATGCGCACGCCTTGGCGCAGCAAACGGCGCTGAATGCGAGCACGTTGTTCCAGCTTTTAGGGATTATGTCTGTCACTGAGAAGAGGGACGGGCTTGCGCAAGAATTACAGCTTTTGAAACTGGCGATTGCTGACGCTGCGAACCACCTGCTTATTGAGCAGGTTTAGCAGCAGCATCGAACGGGCTTTACCATTGGGCTCGGTAAAGATCGCCTTCAATCCTTCAAATGCCCCATCGGTAATGATTACCGTATCACCCGGCTGCGGAAAGTCGTGATCGATAACGGTCTCTATCGGGTTATTTTGCAGTGTGGTGATCACATCCAGCGGCACGGTGGCAGGCTGGTTTCCAAAGCGGACAAAATGGCTCACGCCACGCGTTGCGCTAATGGTGGTGGTATGGATGGATTCTGGATCGAACTCAATAAAAAGATAGTTAGGAAATAGCGGTTCGCTGACCTGAGTACGTTTTCCGCGCACGGTTTTCTCTAAAGCAATCATTGGGCTAAGGCAATACACGGCCTGACGCTCAAGATGTTCTTTCGCGCGCAGCAGCTGACCTCGTTTGCAATAAAGTAAATACCAAGATTCCATAACGTCACTTTCCAATTATCTGGCGGATAAGGATAGCAAAATCGCTCACATAGATATAGCGAGATTGGCAGGACACTGTTGCAAAGATA
>NZ_MAYS01000284.1 GCF_001756855.1 Candidatus Erwinia dacicola
GTGTTTCAGGGGGCTACATCACAGATATCCCTTTAGTAGAACGACTAAATTATGCGGGTGACTTACACCGCAGAATCAATGCACAGATGTTAGTATAGGATCATACCTAATGTGCAGCATGAAATATCAAAATATTTCAGCCAGCTGAGTGAAAAAACATCCTTTAACACACCAAAGCCCGCTGTCGCCCTTCAAAAGCTCAGAGGAGAGGAGTACATTGTGCAAAGTTTAGTTTCCCACGGCAGGAAAGGAACGCAGTTCTGCCAGTCAAGGCGACAAAAATGATCCCAATTGATAAATCCAGCAAACTGGATAATGTGTGTTACGACATTCGCGGCCCGGTGCTGAAAAAAGCCAAGCACCTCGAAAAAGAAGGTAATAAAGTCCTCAAGCTGAACATCGGTAATCCAGCGCTGTTTGGTTTTGAAGCCCCCGATGAGATCTTGGTGGATGTAATCCGCAACCTGCCGAACGCTCAGGGCTATTGCGATTCCAAAGGGTTGTACTCGGCGCGTAAAGCGATCATGCAGCACTATCAGGCACGCAGCATGCGTGATATCACCGTTGAAGATATTTATATCGGCAACGGCGTTTCTGAACTGATCGTACAGTCGATGCAGCCCCTGCTGAATACCGGTGACGAAATGATGGTTCCGGCACCGGATTATCCACTGTGGACCGCGGCCGTCTCGCTTTCGGGCGGCAAGGCCGTTCACTACCTGTGTGACGAATCCGCAGGCTGGTTCCCGGACCTTGATGATATCCGCAGCAAAATCACGCCGCGCACGCGCGGCATTGTGATAATTAACCCGAATAACCCGACCGGTGCCGTTTACAGCAAAGAGCTGCTGATGGAAGTGGTCGAGCTGGCGCGTCAGCACAACCTGATTATTTTCGCCGACGAAATCTACGATAAGATCCTTTACGATGCCGCACAGCACCACTCTATTGCTGCCCTAGCGCCGGACCTGCTGACCATTACCTTTAACGGTCTGTCTAAAACTTACCGCGTCGCGGGCTTCCGCCAAGGCTGGATGGTACTGAATGGGCCGAAGAAACACGCCAAAGGCTATATTGAAGGTCTAGAGATGCTGGCCTCAATGCGTCTGTGCGCCAACGTTCCGGCACAGTACGCTATTCAGACCGCGCTAGGTGGCTATCAGAGCATCAGCGAATTTATCCAGCCTGGCGGCCGCCTCTATGAGCAGCGCAACCGGGCATGGGATCTGATTAATGACATTCCGGATGTCAGCTGCGTCAAGCCAGACGGCGCGCTGTATATGTTCCCAAAAATTGACAGCAAGAAGTTCAATATTCACGATGACCAGAAGATGGTGCTCGACTTCCTGTTGCAGGAAAAAGTGCTGCTGGTTCAGGGCACCGCCTTTAACTGGCCGTGGCCAGATCACGTGCGCATTGTCACGCTGCCGCGCGTGGATGAACTGGATATGGCAATTAACAAGTTTAGTCGTTTCCTCAGCGACTACCGCCAGCTGTAACGTTCTCCCCGAAGAGCGATTCAGGGCCGCTCTTCACTTTTTTGTAGTAAGGGAAAACAATCATGAGCCAAAGATACTTCTTCGTCCACCTCTCCCGCCTCAAGTTAATCAACCGCTGGCACGCTGATGTGCAACGTGCGCACGGAGAACGTTTCCGAGCACAGCCTGCAGGTGGCGATAGTTGCCCATGTGCTGGCGGTAATTAAGAACAAAAAGTTTAACAGCAATCTTAATGCCGAATGCATCGCCATGATGGCAATGTATCACGATGCTAGCGAAGTACTGACCGGCGATCTCCCCACTCCGGTGAAGTATTACAACGCTCAGATTGCCCACGAATATAAGAAAATTGAGAAGATAGCCCAGCGTAAGCTGATTGAGATGCTGCCGGAAGTGTAGTGGCACACTGATACTGGCCACCTGATCGGAAGGTGATATTCTTACCTTCCCAACACCACAGGTGACCCAATGGCTAAACATTTCACGCCGGAATTTAAGCTCGAAGCGGCGAAGTTAGTTGTCGACCACGGCTATACCTACGTTAAGGCCGCAGAGGCAGTTAACGTAAGCCATTCGGCTATCCCCCGTTGGGTGAATAAGCTGCGACTTGAGCGCCAGGGGAAAACGCCC
>NZ_MAYS01000285.1 GCF_001756855.1 Candidatus Erwinia dacicola
TCTTTGCAACAGTGCCCTGTACGTTGATATTCAAAGCTGAATGGTCGCTTTATGAACTCCAAATATCTTAGCCGTTCGTTTTACACCATCATGAGTGGAAAGGTAATGCTGAACGACTTTTCGCCGAAACTTTACCGTGTATTGCGCCATTATTGTGGCCCCATGAAGCTGATTTAATATATCCAACTTCTGGGGTTCAGTTCACTACAGGATGTTGTAGGGGGCGACCACTTTTTTGGGTCGCCCCGAGCCCGAGTTCAGCGGTGATACCGCTATGGTTATTTCCTTTTACTTCAGTAGACTATCCGCACCAAAAAACGACCGGGGTTCCCCGGTCCGTTATCCAGAACTAGGAAAGACATGAACCTGTTGAAATCACTGGCAGCGGTCAGCTCGATGACCCTGTTTTCACGCGTGCTGGGATTTGCCCGCGACGCGATTGTCGCGCGCGTATTTGGTGCCGAGATGGCGACCGATGCCTTTTTCGTCGCGTTTAAGCTGCCTAACCTGTTGCGACGCATCTTTGCCGAGGGGGCGTTTTCCCAAGCGTTTGTCCCTATTCTAGCCGAATACAAAAGTAAACAGAGTGAAGAAGCCACGCGCATTTTTGTGGCTTATGTTTCCGGCTTGCTGACGCTGACGCTGGCGATTGTAACGATTTTGGGGATGTTTGCCGCCCCGTGGGTGATTCTCGTCACTGCCCCCGGCTTTGCCGATACTGCCGATAAGTTCGCACTGACCTCATCGCTGCTGCGCGTGACCTTCCCGTATATCATGCTGATTTCATTGGCCTCGCTGGCCGGGGTGATCCTCAATACGTGGAACCGTTTTTCGGTCCCGGCGTTTACCCCCACGCTGCTCAACGTCAGCATGATTGGTTTTGCGCTGTTTGCCGCGCCGCACTTCCACCCGCCGGTCATGGCTCTGGCTTGGGCGGTCGCCGCCGGGGGGGTACTGCAGCTCGGTTATCAGCTGCCGCACCTGAAAAAAATCGGCATGCTGGTGCTGCCGCGCCTTAACCTGAAGGATGCGGGCGTGTGGCGAGTGATGCGCCAGATGGGGTTGGCGATCCTCGGCGTCTCGGTCAGCCAGATCTCGCTGATTATCAACACCATTTTTGCATCGTTCCTTGTTTCCGGCTCGGTATCGTGGATGTACTACGCTGACCGCCTGATGGAGTTTCCTTCCGGAGGGCTGGGCGTGGCGCTGGGCACCATTTTGCTGCCGTCGCTGGCGAAGAGTTTTGCTAGCGGCGACCAAGCAGAGTATTCACGCCTGATGGACTGGGGGCTGCGTCTCTGTTTTCTGCTGGCGCTGCCGAGCGCCGTGGCGTTAGGGATTCTGGCAAAACCGTTGACCGTTGCTCTATTCCAGTACGGCAAGTTTACCGCCTTTGATGCCGCAATGACCCAGCATGCGCTGGTGGCCTATTCGGTCGGTTTGATGGGGCTGATCGTGATAAAGGTACTGGCACCGGGCTTCTACTCGCGCCAGAACATCAAAACGCCGGTGAAGATTGCGCTCTTCACTCTGTTGGCAACGCAGGCCATGAATCTAGCATTTATTGGTCCGCTGAAGCATGCCGGACTGTCGTTGTCGATTGGTCTGGCGGCCTGCCTGAATGCCGCGCTGCTTTACTGGCAGCTGCGCAAGCAGGATATTTTTCAGCCCCAGTCGGGCTGGGCGAGTTTCCTAGTGCGTCTGTTCTTCGCCGTTGTGGCGATGGCGGCGGCGCTGGTCGGTGTGCTCTATCTGATGCCTGACTGGGCTACCAGCAACATGCTGTGGCGGTTAATCCGTCTGGCAGCGGTCTGTGCGGTGGGTGGCGGAGTCTACTTTGCCGTGCTGGGCCTGTTAGGTTTCCGTCCGCGTGATTTTGCCCGCCGTACCGTGGCATAAACAGCAACCCCCCCGGCGCACAGGCGCTGCGGGGTAAAGTCTGACAAGGATAATTACGCTTTACGACTGACGGGTGCGCTATGAATCGGTTGGCCGTCGGGGCTATAAAATTTTTGTGCCTGATAAAGCTTCAGTACCTGCACCGCATGCTCTTTATGATTGATTTGATGATTGAGCAGCATATCGTTGTGCAGATTGGTATCGCGTAATTTTACCGTGTGATTCTGAATCGATGACCAGCGCCTCGCCAGTTCCGGGTGGCGGCTGTAGGGCACGCCCGGCCGCTTTTTCTGCATCACAGCGTATTTTTCCTAGGAAGTTTAGGTATTAGGCGACAATTAC
>NZ_MAYS01000286.1 GCF_001756855.1 Candidatus Erwinia dacicola
GCTGTGGCCAGTATTAGTTGGCCACTACACTTTGTTATGGTTAATAAAATCAACATCACATATAATCGAGTCCAATACATCATAAAGGCAACGTATCATTGCATGGGGATAATGTCGTGTTATGTTTTTTTTGGATTTTACATCCATCTTCCAGCAACCCTCTTGGAATGTTTAGTTTTGAACCGTCTATAGCAAAAAGTCGGTGCCCTTAATTATTTTTCCCTGATATAATTTCATTAGAAACAGAACAACCAATTTGGTGTCTGTTGATCTTTCCTTTTTTGCCATGAATTGGCAATTTTTGAACATGAATCATAAAATTTTTTATTCAGATAGTGATATATATCCATCAGCATACTCTCCGAAAAGCCTAGATTTTTATAGCATAGTTGCTTTTTTAACCGAATGCCATTGCCGGGCACAGCTCCTCCAGCGCGCCTTCAATTTCAGGGATCCCGGAACCTGCGGCTTCAGATGCGAAGGTGCACACCAGAAAATAGCCAACCTCCGCCAGCAGGCGCAGGAAATCGCCGCGCTGGGCAGGCACCACGTGCAAATCGTCAGTTAGATTGCTGAGTCATAGGCCATTTATTTTTATTGTAGAAATTGGTCAAAATCTTACCTGTTCTCGCCAGTAAAGCCCGCGCTTAATTTCTCTCTAATCGTGTCAGAAACAGCAACAGCCTTTGGCTGGTCCGCGAATTTACCTTAGAATAGACAGGTTTTTTAATGAATGTTCAGGAGCGGTTCCATGAGTAAGTCTGAAAACCTGTACGCTCAGGCGCAGCAGTTAATTCCCGGCGGCGTCAATTCGCCAGTGCGAGCCTTTAACAGCGTTGGTGGCGTACCGCTGTTTATCGAACGCGCTGATGGGGCTTATCTTTTCGATGCAGACGGCAAAGCCTATATCGACTATGTCGGCTCCTGGGGCCCGATGGTGCTGGGGCACAACCACCTCGCCATCCGCAACGCGGTGATTGAAGCGGCTGAACGCGGCCTGAGCTTCGGCGCTCCAACCGAGATGGAAGTGAAGATGGCAGCACTGGTCACCGAGCTGGTGCCGACCATGGATATGGTGCGCATGGTAAACTCCGGCACTGAAGCCACCATGAGTGCGATTCGTCTAGCGCGCGGCTTTACCCACCGCGATAAAATCATCAAGTTCGAAGGCTGCTACCACGGCCATGCTGACTGCCTGCTGGTGAAAGCGGGTTCCGGCGGCCTGACTCTCGGCCAACCAAACTCCCTAGGCGTGCCGGCGGACTTCGCCAAACACACGCTGACCTGCACCTACAACGACCTCGACTCAGTACGCGCAGCCTTTGAGCAGTATCCGCAGGAAGTGGCCTGCATCATCGTTGAGCCAGTCGCTGGCAACATGAACTGCATTCCGCCGCTGCCGGAGTTCCTGCCGGGCCTACGCACGCTGTGTGACGAGTTTGATGCGCTGCTGATTATCGATGAAGTGATGACCGGCTTCCGCGTAGCGCTGGCGGGTGCTCAGGCTTATTACGGCGTGGAGCCGGACCTGACCTGCCTCGGCAAAATCATCGGCGGCGGCATGCCGGTCGGTGCCTTTGGCGGCCGTCGTGAAGTGATGGAAGCGCTGGCGCCTACCGGCCCGGTGTACCAGGCCGGCACGCTGTCCGGCAACCCGATCGCAATGGCCGCAGGCTTCGCTTGTTTGACCGAAGTGGCATGTACCGGTACGCATCAAACGCTGACCGAGCTGACCACCCAGCTGGCTGACGGTCTGCTGACGGTGGCGAAAGAGGAAAATATCCCGCTGGTGATTAACCACGTCGGTGGCATGTTCGGCCTGTTTTTCACCGACGCCGCCAGCGTGACTTGCTATGCCGACGTGCAGCAATGCGACGTTGAGCGCGTTAAGCGTTTCTTCCATCTGATGCTGGAAGAGGGCGTTTATCTGGCCCCGTCCGCGTTTGAGGCCGGCTTTATGTCGCTGGCGCACAGCCTGGAAGATATTCAGCGCACCATCGATGCGGCACGCCATAGCTTCGCGAAGCTGTAAACCGCAATGCAAAGGGTCGATCAGCAAAGACGATTGCCCCCTTGGATTCATGCTGTAATATCCGGGCGGGGCATACTTCTGATGAATCCCCAGAAAACAAGACAGGCATAGTGTAATGTGATCTAATTGATTGCGCTAACAATTTCAAGGAAATCACCGCTATGCCTGCCCGTGTATTTATGCCAAAAATTCTTTAAAA
>NZ_MAYS01000287.1 GCF_001756855.1 Candidatus Erwinia dacicola
GATAAAGCCCCGACGTATGGGCGGGCGCTGGCATTGCTGAAGCGGGAAGGTAAATGTCCGCAGCATGTGCATCACCGGCAAATACAGTACCGGAATAATATAATTGAGTGCGATCATGGCAAACTGAAACGGATAATCAACGCCACGCTGGGCTTCAAATCAATGAAGACGGCTTACGCCACAATCAAAGGCATTGAAGTGATGCGTGCGCTACGGAAAGGTCAGGCAGAATCATTTTATTTGGGGCATCCCCTAGGCGAGATGCGTCTGGTGAGCAGAGTCTTTGAAAGATAAGACCTTTCAATAACACGAAAGGCTAACTCATCAATAACTTTGCAACAGTGCCGACCGTTTTGCAAGCGAAATGAGCTGAGGTCCCACGCTTCGGCCGTGGCCTGCTCGCTCAGTCGCCCTTCAGCACGATGATAAATATTACGGCAGGCATAACTGCCAAGGTGGTCAATCCGCGCCAGAGGCGAAGCTAACTCACTCTGCGCCAACGGTTTCAGGGCCTGCGTCACCAGCATCGTGCTGCTCACCGCCAGTGCGCAGCTGACAAGAAAGCTTAAGCTTAGTTTGACCTCGCCAAAACCTGTAATACGCACCAAGTCGACCAGCGGGTATTGAGCCTGCAGGTTGCCGTGGCGCGTATAGCTGATATAGCCTGCACTCTCGGCCTGCTGCTGTACCGCCAAGCAGCCAGCCAGCAAAGCCAGTAGTGTAAATACGATTAATTGCTTCATTTCCCTCCTTTTTTATTGTGTGGGTGAGATTAACGCCAGCTTTTTAAGCAGGCTGATGCGTGCTTCTCGCAGTTTAGCCGCAATTTCTGCTTTATCCTCCAGTCTTTTGCGTTAAGCTCTTGACAGCACTAACCTTGACATCATCGATTTATTAAAAGCCATAAGAGCTTAAACATCATCACCACAGGACAGGAAACCCAATATGGTTGATCAATCAAAAGAGGCTATCCTCTCGGAGGAAGGACCGGATACACTCCGGCGTAACCTGCATAATCGTCATATTCAGCTGATTGCTATCGGCGGTGCGATCGGTACCGGCCTGTTTATGGGATCGGGTAAAACTATCAGCCTTGCCGGGCCGTCGATCATCTTCGTCTATATGATCATCGGCTTTATACTGTTCTTTGTCATGCGCGCCATGGGCGAGCTGCTGCTCTCCAATCTGGAGTATAAATCCTTTAGCGATTTCGCCGCCGACCTGCTCGGTCTCTGGGCTGGGTATTTTACCGGCTGGACCTACTGGTTCTGCTGGGTTGTGACCGGAATTGCCGATGTGGTGGCTATTGCCTCCTACTTTCAGCTGTGGTTTCCGGACTTCTCGGCTTGGATGGGTGCCCTGTTGTGCATCGCGATACTTTTAACACTGAATATCGCCACGGTAAAACTGTTTGGAGAAATGGAGTTCTGGTTTGCGATGATTAAAATCGTCGCCATCGTTACGCTGATCGCCACCGGTATCGTTCTGGTCGCTATGCACTACTCTTCTCCGGGCGGCGGCACCGCTTCCCTGAGCAATATCTGGGATCACGGCGGGATGTTCCCGAAAGGGCTGAGCGGCTTCTTTGCCGGGTTCCAGATCGCGGTATTTGCCTTCGTCGGTATTGAGCTGGTCGGCACCGCTGCCGCTGAAACGCACGATCCAAAAACCGTGCTCCCGCGTGCAATTAACGCTATCCCACTGCGTATCATTATGTTCTACGTGCTGGCGCTGATGGTAATCATGGCAGTAACGCCGTGGGATCAGGTGGTCGCGGATCGCAGCCCGTTCGTGGAGATGTTTGTAATTCTCGGCTTGCCGGCGGCGGCAAGCATCGTTAACTTTGTGGTACTGACCTCGGCAGCATCCTCGGCGAACAGCGGTATCTTCTCGACCAGCCGTATGCTGTACGGCCTAGCGCAGCAGGGCGTGGCCCATCGCCGTTTCGGCATGCTGTCAAGCCGTGCCGTGCCGACTATGGGGCTGTTCTTCTCCTGCCTGTGCCTGCTGGGAGGGGTCGCGCTGATTTATCTTATCCCGAACGTGATGACGGTATTTACCCTAGTCACGACGGTATCTGCGATTCTGTTTATGTTTGTCTGGACCATTATTCTGTGCTCATACTTGGCGTACTGTAAGAAGTACCCGCAGCGTCACACTGAATCGAGCTACAAGATGCCGTTGGGCAAATTCATGTGCTGGATCTGCATCGCCTTCCTCGCTTTCGTCATTGTGCTGCTGACGCTGGAAACCGACACGCGCCAGGCGCTGATGGTAACACCGCTGTGGTTCCTGATGCTGGCGGTGGGCTGGTTCCTGCGTAAGCATAAAGCGGGGTAATTTTATCGCCCAAGCCGGGCATGATGCCCGGCCCGTTACGTTCATGGTTAGAAAATTGAATAACATCTTTTAAGATCGCCTGACCATGACTTTCATTGTGCACCATCTCTGTGATGACGCAGTTAAGCGTGAGTCTGTGTGTGAAC
>NZ_MAYS01000288.1 GCF_001756855.1 Candidatus Erwinia dacicola
TTTGATACTGATTTGAAGGGTATTTGATTCGCGATGTTGCCCCGGTAGCGGGTATCAAATATCTTTAAAATCCGCCCAAATTATAACCAATCACAGCGACTTCAATTTTTCGTCTTTCCTTCCGCTGGATTACCTCTTCCTGTCGAGTTAGTGTGCGTCGCACTACAGGCCTGTATATTTTTCAGTCGCTTTTAGAAGGAATTGACCATGAATTTTTATCAGATTCGCCAGACCATGACTGACGACGCATATGACATTGTTTCTGCGTTCAGCATGGCGACCTCACTGACACTCCAGGCCATCGTATATATAACAGGACAGGAAGAGCACGCCACTCGCTTTATCCTTGAGCAAATGGCGTCTCTTGATGTGGCCGTCGAAGATAACGGCCTGTGGCAGCTTACAGAGGGGTTTAAAGCATCAGCACGTTAGGCCAGGTGAAGTTACTTATGACTAACTCCGCTGCCTTATGACCGTTATTACCCCCGACTGAATATGTGGTTTTGACGGTAGTTATCTCAAATCCCTCAAACACCCGGCGCATATCCGGGTAGTCATTCACCGAAATAATCACCTTCCCTCGTGCCTGTCGGGTCAGTTCGGCCATCGCCTGATATTGTTCCATCTCGAAAGAAACACTATAGCCGCACGTCTGCCAGTACGGAGGATCAAGGTAAAACAGTGTGTCGGGTCTGTCATAACGTTGAATGCATGCCTGCCAGTCCAAATGTTCAATCGTCACCCGCTGGAGGCGCAGCCATGCCTCTGACAGGGTTTCCTCCATACGGACGATATTCAGCTTTGCAGGGCCTGTGGCGCTGGTGCCAAATGTGCAGCCTTCCACTTTTGCACCAAAACAGGTTTTCTGCAGGTAGTAGAAGCGTGCTGCCCGCTGAATATCGGTCAGCGTTTCAGCAGGTGTGTCTTTCAGCCACTGAAATATCTGACGGCTGGTTAATGCCCATTTAAACTGCTTTATAAACTCTTCAAGATGGTGCTGAATAACCCGGTAGAGGTTAACGATATCACCATTAATGTCATTCAGAACTTCTGCTTTATACGGAGATTTCATAAAAAATAAAGCCGCACCGCCGCAAAAGGGTTCAACATAGCAGGTGTGTTCAGGAAACAAAGGCAGGAGCTGCTTTGCGAGCTTACGCTTACCTCCTACCCAGGGAATAATAGTATTAGTCATAATTCGTCCTTTAATCGATCTGCTGTATCGATCAATACTGTTTTATTAATCGTTAAAATCGATACTAAACCGCTGTCAGTCTGGGTCTTAGCCTCAAAGTTGTAGCAGCATGGCGGCAAAGGGTAAAAAAATGCCGTCAGTGTTATGACGGCAAAATAACTTAATCAGTCACCATGAGATTAAGACCTGACCAATTATACCAGCCGTAGATATCG
>NZ_MAYS01000289.1 GCF_001756855.1 Candidatus Erwinia dacicola
GTTGCAGAACTGCTACCTGCCGCAGCACAGCATGGCGGAGATAGAGCAGACCGCTGAAAACGATGTGATCGAGGCGCTGCCACTCAGCGCTTAACAGACATATTACCGGACCGGAAGGCTGGATCTGAATTTACACCACCTTGACGGACTCGACCAATATCAGTAAGGCGGTCAGCGATGACAATCAGGATCAGCAGACTTCTAACTGTGGCTATAACGGGCTTGGGCCTCACAGCCTGCAGCTCTACACCAAAGCCCTCAGGTACGCCGGTGATAGTGACACCAGCGCCGGTGGTAACGCAGGACAGTAAACCACCGCGAGCGATGGTCACGGTGGCCCCGATGCCACCGACACCTTCAGCCTATGCCGGTAGCGCTCCAGGACTGTCCCCGGATGCACTGCTGAAGCACGCGACAGACTATGGTGCCTGGTGTTAGACCAACGCCGCGAAACTTAAGGCCCTTGAGGCATTTTTCTGGCCGGGTAAGGGGAAACAGTAAATGGATGCAGGACACATTGTGGAATTTTGGCAAACCGCACTACTGGGCGTTTTTTCGTTCGGTTTTACCTTCTGGATCAAGAGTCTCCACGCCACGATTAACCGGCTATGGGAGGAGAACCGGCAGATGTACACCGTGTTTCAGCTTAAGTCTGATGCAGTGCGCGATCATGAACAGGTCATGAATGTGCTTTCTGAAATTAAGCTGTCGCTTGAGCGCATGAATGACCGTATCGACCGTCGCACCGATGCGGGTGGCCGCTGATGGCACACCCGAAAGCGGTCAGGGATGCCGTCAGGCGCGATTACATCGCTCAGGGGATCGCACTAGAGATACTGGGGCCAATGCATGGCGTTAGCGTGGCATCGGTTATCCGCTGGCGTCGTGAGTCACGGGAGAGCGGTGACGACTGGGACAAGCAGCGTGCCGCCCGTCGCCTGTCATCCGGCGTACCCAAGGACACCACCCGCGACCTGCTGCTGGAGTTCCTGGAACATCACAAGCACGCGATGGAGCAGCTACGCAAGACCCGTGAAGGCACAGACGATCAGGCCGCGATGCCCGCCGATGATTACGCCAGCCTGCTGGCGAAGCTGCAGGACGGCTTTAACAAGATGATTGCCGCCAGCAAGCGTATTTTGCCGGAGACCGATCGCCTGATCGTGGCGGCAGGTGTGGTGGAGGATTTAGCCGCTTTCCTCAGCGATAAACATCCATCGCTGATGGTGGGCTTTCTGGATGTGTTACCTGAGTTTCAACAGATAGTGGAGAAAAAATATGGCTGAAGTCATCAAACCCGTTAAACAGTTTATTACCCTGAACGTAGCGCCCTTAC
>NZ_MAYS01000290.1 GCF_001756855.1 Candidatus Erwinia dacicola
TCTCCTGCAGGAGTAAACGCCGTTGAAAGCGGGGTCTGTATTGCGTCTGAGTTCCCTGCTGATGGTAGACCGCGGGAGATCAAGCTCTCTGGCGATGGTAGCCGGTTTGACACCTTCACCACGCCGCTTTTCAATGTAGAACCGCTCTTTCTGAGTCAGATGTTTTCCCTGCATGCAACAGGCTCTCCAGTAGGACCAGAACGGAGATTTTATCCGGGTCTGGCCAGTGGGTCACTTTGTTGCGTTTCGAGTGGGAATGGGGCGATGACTTCACCAAAACCAACAACCGCGGTGAACAGGACAATAAGGGGGCGAAAAAGGCACAGGAAGCCGCAGCGGCCATTAACGGCATTTACATCATCCCTTCATTCTCTGAAAGCGAACGTGCGCAGGCGTTCGCTGGTACTGCCTCATTCAGCGATTTTAACGATATTCACGTGGCCAACGGACTGAATGCGGTTCGCGAACAACTGGCACCGATTTTCGATGAACTCATTCCCGACTGGCGTCAGTCCTTTACGGAGACTCACAGCATGCCTGACAACGACATCCGGCAGGATGACCCTGCCGTTCCCTTCCCTGACATCACGGATTACCCGGACTTCGGCAATGACTTTCAGGAAGCATTTGCACCACCAGAAGATATACCTGAGAGCACGATGACCTCCGCGCAGGCACAGGATTTACCGGAGCCTTCACCTGAAATCGCGCTGCCAGAAACCGCTGTTCCACCACTGGGTCCGGAGGCAGAGGCAACACCTCCATTATCTCCCCATGTCCCTGAGGAGCCGGTGTTAAACGTGGAGCCCTCCGCACCAGAAGCCGTCGGGACACCGTCTGCAGAAACAGCATCGTTATCAGCGGCAGAGACGCCAGTCGTGGCCAACGAGCTCACGTCCACGGATAACCCAGACCTGCAGAATGCCCCTCTGGCAGAGGCTGTAAATCCACAAACGCCACCGGCTGATAGTCCAGCTCCAATAGATGCAGCTGCAGAGGCCCAGCTGGCCGATGCCAGCATTCTGCCAGTGACAGAGCAGCCATTGAAAGAGACGTCTTCACCGGAAGAGCCACAGCAGCCGGCAGCGGCGGACACTGATACCGCACTGGCTCAGGAAAATGGCTTCTCATTCACCTTTGGGCGACTGCCAGGTGACACCAGCCCGGAGGGACCAGAAGTCGCCCGGATTAATCTGGACGAGCTCCTACAGGGGCTGACCAGCCGCCAGGAAGACAGGACCTGGGTGTATGCGCTCGATGGTGAAGACGCATTCCGCGATTATGGCGATCGCATCGTGATGGCTTCGTCGCAGGCCAGCGAAAACGACCGCATGATCCTGGCCGCCCTTCTCTCCGCCAAAGCCAATCAGCGTGGTGCTGTTGAGGTAACAGGCAGTCCGGAGTTTATCCAGCGTACGCTGACGTTGATTGCCGATCACAACATCGAGGTACATCTGAAAAACCCACAGCAGCGCGAGCAATTAGAAGCGCAGTTGCAGGCCAGAGCCGCTGAGGCGACGGCAAAGAATGGCATCAACATAAGCACGCCAGGACAGGAATCAGCGCCCTCACCTGTCGTAGACACACCGACTGCTGCACCTGGAGCGGCACCGCCCGCCCCGGGGAATGACACTGCCAGCCAGGCACCGTCGAAAACAGCTGGCCCAGCAACTCCGGAAATGACCGTCTTCGAGAAAGAGACGCTGCGAACAGGCCTGACCGGAAAGCTACTCGAATCCGGACGGGCGCCGTATCAGTTCGATAAAGCCAACACGGACAGCTTTTATGTCCAGCTGCGCACAAAAGCAGGCAACAAGACGTACTGGGGTGTGGAGCTGGAACAGGCCCTGAAAGACAGTGGCCAGAAACAGGGCGACATGGTGAAACTGCAGTATCTGGGCAATAAAGCCGGTAACCGTCAACGTTCCGCTGACGAATGCAGAGGGGGTGGTAACCGGATACGAATGCCAGGAGAAACATCGCAATCACTGGTCGCTGACGCCTGCCCAGGATAACCGTCTGCTGGTTGCTGACCGACACCACGTCGCGCCGGCAGAACTGTCAGCCTATGACGGTAATGCTTTCTGGCAGCTCCAGCATTAGATTGTTAAAGCGGCCGCACTGTCTTTATCGCTTCCGGGCCCCGCGGGCCACGGTCTGCTGTATACCGGCCCTGACGGTGAAGGACAAAAACCACCGCAATCGCCTCCGGAAAACGCTGTGGTACCGGCTCTGTCCAAAGCCGCAGGCTCGGTGGTCATGCAGGCAGCTGGCGCAGAAGGCGAACTGCTGGCGCACCTGGTGAAAGGTCACGGCGATTACCTGCAGGGCGTGATGCGTCATGAAGGTGAGCTTCGCCACGTACTGGCCCGGGTATGCACCGGCGCCAACGGAAACACCTGGCTTGCCGTGAATACGGTTTCCGATACCGGCGCTCTCACCCTGATTGGCCACGGTTCAGCGGTAAACGCTGTGAAGAATGGTGAAGCCCCGCGGGATACATTTGCCTTTCAGCTCAAAGGAAAGGACGCACCCAAATTCGCCGTTCCTCTGATTTCACCGGGAAAGATCCCGCCGGCCCTGCACAGCAAGCTGGGGTTCGACAAACCCTGGACACCGCCGAAAGCACCGGAGCCGGAGCAGGCACCCCGGGCACAGGTCAAGCCGGCTAACCAACCGCAACCCATGTGAGGATCTCATGCGTAAAATGCTCTGTACTACCCTTCTGTTTCTGGTGTGTCTTCCTGCCGCTGAAGCGGCTTCCTGTCGTGCTGGCACGGCTGCAAAAGCAGGTAGTGAAGCCGGCTACAATCGGGCAAAAGAAGCCGCAGATGCCTGGTCACAGCGTCAGAACAATGTCACAGCATCATTGGGTGACTGTCTGGGGAACATTTCCACCACCATTACGGCGCCAACGTTTCCTAATCTGACCGACGTCCTTAATCAGATTGGCCAGAAAATTTGCAAGGCGGCCCGTGACAAAATCAGTGACTATGTCCCTCCGACCATCGACCCTTGGGGAGACTATGCCTCCAGTAGCGGTCTGTCGTCCTACAGCTCGGGAACAACTTCCATTCCCGTTAGCACACAATCGTCCCCGGCGGCCACTAACAGTGGCCGTTCTTATATCTCACTGAACTGATGGAAACTATCCAGTGACGAAACAATCTGCCGCCTCCTCTGAGGAGGCACCTTCAGCTGAAGCTGAACTAAATCCAGAGTACGTTCCTTTCATGGAGGCAATGCAGCTTCAAAAAGACAGGATGCTTAACGCTTCTTTTGCCCGCAAATGTCTGGCGGTCTCTCTGGTGTCCGTTTCCTTCAACATGGTGCAGTTTCCGGTTAACGCCTGGCTTGCCTGGCAGGTCGCTCACCCTCCGGTGAAATACTTCGCCACGCTTAACGGCAGCGTACTGGCGCAATATCCAACGTCTGAGCCGGCTTACAGCGACGATGACATCATTGCCTTTGGTGACAAAGTTGTCCGCAGCGCCTTCCAGCTCGACTTCAAAAACTTCCGCACGCAGATAAGCGATCAGCAGCAGAAGTTCTCAGAGGACGGCTTCCGGAGTTACTACAGCGCGCTGACAAACTCCAACCTGTTTGCAAAGGTGAAGACAGACAAGCTGCTGATGTCGGCCAACGTCACCCGTAAGGGGATGATTTACCGACGCGGCCGTGAAGGTTCGGACGGACCCTATATCTGGGAAGTCCAGTATCCCGTCACCCTGAGTCTCGATGGCCAAACCCGCAGCCTGCCACCTCAGAACTTCATTTTTACGATCCGCATTCAGCGAACCGACGTCAGGCTCAAACCTGAAGGAATCGAAGTGGCCTCCGTGGTCACCCGGGATGCCCGCTAAGTATCAGGAAACCTCATGAAAATTCGACTTCTCACGACAGCAATTTTGCTCTTGTCGGCAGGCTCTGTGCTGGCTGCCGACTGGGCTGACGCTCGAACAAACACCCCCACGACGGCGTTACCGCCCGCACCTTCCCCGGAGGCTCCGGAAGTTGCCACAACGGCGCCGCCGGCAGCGCAAAGCGAACCTGCAGCGGACATTACTGCTCCGCTACGCCAGTCACCACCGGCACCACCTTCTGCAGCCGAAGCCTGGGCTATCAGCCAGGCCGCTCCGCTTAACCGCGGTGAGATTGAAAACGTCAGCCGGGCTGTCAATGACGCCAGTCGTGGACGTGCCTGGCAGCCTGCAGATGTGGTGCCTCGCATTTCCACTCTGACAGTGAATCTCTCCCCGGGCGCCTCATTACCTGTACTGCGAACTGCCACGCATCAGGCCAGCACGGTGATGTTTACGGACAACACCGGGGCTCCATGGCCACTGGCGGCCCCGCCTTATAACGCTAACGCCGATGGCTTTACGGTGAACTATATCCCGGACAGCAGCGTGATGACGGTTCAGGCCAGGCGGCAGTATGACCGCGGCAATGTCACGGTGTATCTGAAAGGGCTGGCCGGGTCGAGTCCGTCAAGGTGGTGTAAATTCAGATCCAGCCTTCCGGTCCGGTAATATGTCTGTTAAGCGCTGAGTGGCAGCGCCTCGATCACATCGTTTTCAGCGGTCTGCTCTATCTCCGCCATGCTGTGCTGCGGCAGGTAGCGGTTCTGCAACAGCCATTCTTCGTTCTGCTCCGTCAGCACCGCACCCAGAAGCCGGGTTATGCTCTCTTCGTTGGGGAAGATACCCACCACGTGGGAACGCCGCTTCACCTCTTTATTCAGGCGCTCCAGCGTGTTCGTGGAGTGGATTTTCACCCGGTGCGCTCCCGGGAACCCGAAGTACGCCAGCCCCTCCGCCTCCGCTTCGTCCATCATCTCTGTGACTGCCGGGAAGTTCTTTTCCAGCTGGGCCGCGACCTCGCGCCAGGTGGCATGGGCGTTTTGTTCCTCCGTCTGCACGAACACCTGTTGCAACGCGGCACGGACAACCGACTGGCTGGCTCTGCTGACTCGCCCCAGCACGTTACGCA
>NZ_MAYS01000291.1 GCF_001756855.1 Candidatus Erwinia dacicola
TTGTTTTTAGTTTCATTAAAATCTTTCCTGTTATGGGTTATTGTGGTTTTCTCTTTCCCCGATGGTTGTGACATATTGTTATTGAACTGATTTAAATTAACAACAAAAATGGACAGTGACTTGAGTGGTAGATTGATTAGTATTGCTTGGCTTTTCAAAGGAATACCGAGGATGAGATGGTCGATTATTGTAATTAAATAACCGACAGCACTTTAATGACGAGGCTCATTCTTCCTGTTAAATATCAGTCAAGGACATTTAAATGGAAATCAAAAAAATTACCGCAGTTGCACTGCTTGCTTTTGCCACTACTGGCGTAGCTCAAGCTGCCGATCAGGGCAACGGTAAAGTCACCTTTTATGGTTCAATCGTCAATGCACCATGCTCAATCGCACCCGGTGTGGACGATCAAAAAATTCCATTGGGTCAGGTCTCTAATTCGGACCTAGCGAACGGTGGCGAACAGAAAGCCGTAGGCTTCACTATCGATCTGCAAAACTGTGACGATGCAACCAAGCACACGGTAACCGCGACCTTCACCGGTATGGTGGGCGTTGATGGCCGTCTGGGTATCACCGGGGAAGCGCAAGGTGCCAGTATTTTACTGCGTGACGGCATCGGTAAGAAAATCGAGCTGGGCACGCCAACCACCGTGCAGACTTTAAACGGCAACGCGAACACGCTGCAGTTTACTGCCGCCTTGAAGGGTGATGGCACCAAAAATGTGCCAGTTGAGATTGGTACCGGTGTGTTTACAGCAGTAACCAACTTTACGCTGGCCTATCAGTAATTTATCTCCGCCGGATACCGGATAAATAGCGCCTGCAAAAGCAGGCGCTATTTATCGCCCGTTAAGCATCAACCAGTGACGATTTGTGGAATCATGGAAAAAGTAACCTTTACAATCAAATCGCCAGCAATCCTGGTTATTTCCATTTTTCTGGTGCTAATTTCAATTTTGGATAGGGTTCATGCTAAAGATATTCAGTTTAATACCGATCTTTTAGACGTCGACGATCGCAAAAATATTGACGTCACTAATTTTGCGCGCAAAGGCTATATTATGCTTGGCCGCTATACCCTCAATGTCCGGCTGAACGGTGACGAACTGGGCGACCGCGAGGTTAATTTTTACACCCCAAAAAAGCACCCCGACGAGAGCTTTCCCTGCCTGACGTCGCAGCTGGTGGCTGAACTGGGTCTGAAATCGGCGGCGACAGATGCCCTTAAATGGTGGCACGGCGGCGAATGTCTGGAAACGAGCATCCTAGCAGGAACGCAGGTGCGCGGCGAGCTGTCTAACTCGACGCTGTCGATTAATATACCGCAGCCATTTTTGCAATATCAGTCCGCCAACTGGGATCCGCCATCGCGCTGGGATAACGGCATTCCCGGGCTGCTGTTTGACTATAACTTCAATACCCAGGCGCGCTTTAACGCCCACTCCGGCGACCAGCGCAGCCTGAGCGGATCCGGTGTAGCGGGCGCAAATGCCGGCCCCTGGCGCCTACGTGCTGACTGGCAGGGGCGGCGCGACAGCCTGCGCGGTGAAACGCGCAGCAGCTTCGACTGGACGCGCTATTACGCCTACCGCGCGCTGCCGCAGCTGGGGACCAAACTGACGCTGGGCGAGGATTATCTGGTCTCAGATATTTTTGACAGCTTTCGCTTTGCCGGTGCCAGCATGGTGACGGACAGCAATATGCTGCCCCCGAACCTGCGCGGCTACGCACCGGAAGTGACCGGCGTGGCCCGCACCAATGCCCGAGTCGTGGTGATGCATCAGGGCCGTGTGCTCTATCAGTCGCACGTCGCTGCCGGGCCGTTCCGCATTCGGGACATTGATGATTCGGTCATCGGCGAACTGGATGTGCGGGTGGAGGAGGAAGACGGTACGGTACAGACCTTCAAGCTAAATAGCGCGACGGTGCCGTACCTGACGCGCCCCGGCCAGGTGCGTTATAGGATGGCGCTGGGCCGCCCGGCTAACTGGCAGTATGCGGCAAACAGACTGGAATTTGCCAGTGCCGAATTTTCCTGGGGAGTAAACAACGGCTGGTCGCTGTACGGCGGGGCGATTGTCAGTGATAAATATCAGGCGCTGGCCAGCGGGATTGGCCGCAATCTGCTGGCATTTGGCGCGATGTCGTTTGATGTCACGCACTCAATGGCACATCTGTCGGCAGGGGATTCCCGCGCGGATAACTCATACCGGCTTAGCTACTCAAAGCGTTTTGATGATTACGGCAGCCAGGTGACTTTTGCCGGTTATCGCTTCTCTGAAAGCCAGTTTATGACCATGGACGAGTTCCTTGATGCGCAATCCCAGCAGGATCGCAGCAGCAATAGCCGCGAAATGTACGTGATGACGCTGGCTCAGGATATTCGCCCGCTGGCTGCCAACGTGCAGCTGAGCTACAACCGGCAAACTTGGTGGGACAAGCCCGATACGGAACATTTTAGCTTGGCTATGTCACGCTATTTTGATCTGATGGAATGGCGCAATCTCAGCCTGTCACTTTCCGCTTGGCGCAACCGGGATAATCAGAACAGTGACAAAGGGCTCTATTTATCGCTCTCGGTACCCTTTGGTGATAATGAAACGATCAGTTATAGCGGTTCCACCGAGCGTGATAACAACACTCAGCAGGTAAATTATTATCAGCGTCTGAATAATAGCGATAGCTATAGCCTGAGTGCGGGCAGCAGTAATAACAGAACGGCGATGACGGGATATTACATACATGAAGGTAATGCAGGGCAGATGACCGCCAGCGCCAATATTCAGCCGGGAAATTATCAGGCGTTTGGCGCCACGTTGAAAGGAGGCATGAGTGCCACAACTGAGGGTATGGCGCTGCATCGCCAGAATAGTCCTAGCGGCACGCGCTTATTACTCGATACCGACGGCGTGGCGGATATTCCGGTAAAATCAACCTTAGGCACGTCCCGCAGTAATCGCTTTGGCAAAATGGTTATTTCCGATGTCAGCAGCTATTACCGCAACCAGGTAGGGATTGATATTAACCGCTTACCTGAAAATGCCGAAGTCACCTCCTCAATGGTGCGGGTAACTCTGACCGAGGGGGCTATCGGCTACCGGCACTTTTCCGTGCTGGCAGGGCAGAAGGCCATGGCGGTTATCCGCCTAGCCGATGGGAGTGTCCCCCCTTTTGGCGCGCAGGTATTTAACGCACGCCAGCAGGAAGTGGGTCTGGTAGCGGATGGCGGCAGCGTATATCTCAGCGGCCTGCAATCCGGGCAGCAGATGTCGGTGCACTGGGATGGAAAAAGTCAGTGCACGCTACCGAAGCTGGATGCAGCTTTGCTGGCTAACCTGCTGCTGCCCTGCATCAAAGCCGCTCCTAAACATACCGAACTTTTGCAGGCTGCAAAAATAAAGGAACAGTAAATGAAATTATTAATCAAGCCGGCTGTGCTAAAAGCCATTGTGGTCACCACTCTGTTTATCTCTTCTTTCTCATGGGGGGCCATCGCACTGGATCGTACCCGCATTATTATGGATGCGGAAAACCCTTCGGTGAGTCTGACAATTACCAACGAGAGTCGGCGTTTGCCCTATTTGGCACAGGGGTGGCTGGAAAACGAGCATGGGGAGAAAATAACCACGCTTTTAACCATCCTGCCACCGGTTCAGCGTATTGAGCCGGGCGAAAAAAGTCAGGTGAAAATTCAGTCTTTGCCCGGTGCGAATTTATTGGCGCAGAATAAAGAGACGCTGTTTTATTTTAATCTGCGAGAAATTCCGCCGCGTGCTGACAAACCTAATACCCTACAGGTGGCGCTGCAAACAAAAATAAAGCTATTTTACCGCCCAGCATCGCTGCAACTGTCGCCAGGTGCTTATGCCAATCCGGTACAGCTGCAGGTCAGACTGACGCGCGTTGGCGATGATTACCGTATTGAAAACCCGACCGGTTACTACATCACCTTCGTTGGAACAAGCCGTCGCGAAGGGGAAGAGTCGGTGCGCGGCTTCGCGCCGCTGATGGTTCGCCCGCAGCAGAATGCGATGCTGGGCGGCAGCGCCGCCGCGCTGGGCGATAATCCGGTATTGCAGTACGTAAATGATTTCGGCGGACGCGTTGCGCTGCACTTCCGTTGCCAGGCAGGAAGCTGCCAGGCGGTGGCTAAATCATGAGGTGGGCACTGATTCTGGTGCTGGGGCTGCCGCTGTATGCGCTGGCATTTGAGTGTATCGACAAGCGCGACGGCAAACCGTTTGATGCGGTGGGGCAGCGCAATATTGACGTCACCGTTAATCTGTCACCGGAAATTATCATTGGTGATGTGGTGGTATTTGATCTCTCGGATACTTTCACCTGCCGCAATACTATGCCCAAAACCTATGTCGATTATATGCTTCTGAATTCAGAGACTTATCAAACTTCGCTGGATGAGTCATTTAGCAGCGGGCTGGAGGTCAACGGTGAGCGCTATCTTAACCCGATCAACTCAGCGATTACCGTATTCAAGCTGAGAGACGGCAACTGGCACGATCTTCAGGTAAAAGCCTTTTACCAGTTAATGAACAGCCCGGGGCGCGGAGTGTTTATCAAGGCTGGGACGTTGGTGGCCAGTATGCAGATGTACAAATGGAGTGCGCCTGCGGGCGGGGTGTTTACCGCCAACTGGCGCATCCTTGCCGCCAACGATGCCCATTACACCTCTGGTACCTGCGAGATTAACAACAGTCAGGATATTAATATCGATTTTGGCTTTATCGTCAGTAACCAGCTGACGCAAAGCGGCAGCCTGAGTCCGTTCAGGCAGCAGGTGAATATTCCCTATCAGTGTAAAGATACTAACGACTGGGCGGTCAAGCTGACACTGTCGGCGGAGGTCAGCAGCTTCTCCGCGCAGGCGATTAAAACCACTAATCCCGACCTAGCGGTGGAGCTCTACCACGATGACAAGCTGATAAAGCCTTTTGACAGCATCCGGAGTCGCATTGTTAACGGTATCGGCAGTGACGATTTTACCTTTTCCCTAGTCAGATCAGGCAATGCTCAGGTGGCGACAGGGCCCTTTACCGCTAGCGCGGTACTGGTGATGAGCCTTTTATAAGGGAAGCAACGAGGGACAGCATGATTCACAGCGCCTATATCAACGTCATGATGCTGGACAGTGACCGCTTTTCCCTCGATGGCGTGGTGAAAGTGCTGCAGAACAAGCTGCCTTACACGGTGGTCCGGCACAGTATAAAGCTTCAGGGCAAGATTGACCTGCTGATCTCCGGGCGCGACGCGGTTTCGCTCTGTGCAGCACAGCATGATGCTATCTGCCTGCCGCCGGAAGGTCAGCTGATGATGATTAGCAATACGCCCGGTCAGCGCTGGCATAGGTTGCCGCACTCGCTGCACTCTTCAGCGCAGTGGTACCTTCATCGCCGCCAGTCAGAAGATCAGCTGGCAGCACTGTTTTTGCGCATTTTACCGCCGGATCCGCGGCTGATTATCCTGATCGACCCGGTGCGTGCAGCGAACAAAGCTGACGGCGCGGGGAAAAACGCTGATTGAACTGCTGCGCGTCAATGCGACACCGCACCAGATTGCCAGCTGTATGGCGCTGCGTCCGAAAACGGTCAGCACCTATAAACGTTCAGTAATGCACAAGCTGGGGATGCAGAAGAATCTGGATCTGTATCACTGGTTACTTTATTCATCGCTATCGGGAGGGAACGCATGATCCGATACAGACAGTGGCTGTATGCCATGCTGCTAGCCGCGACAGGCGCAGCCGTCGCCGATAACGGCTACGGCAAAATCAATATGCGTGGGGTGGTGATCGATGCGCCCTGTTCGCTTTCACCGGAGTCGGCCAGCCTAGAAGTGGACTTCGGCCAGCTAAGCAGCGCCGAGTTGCGTAACGGGCGCGAATCTCAATCCGAGGAGTTCGCGCTTAATTTGCAACGCTGTTCCAGCGTGCTTAAAAATCAGGTACGCGTCACTTTTCAGGGTACCGTCTATTCAGACGGCCTGTTTGCGGTCGGCGGCGGCAACGAATCGGTCGGGCTGATCCTGCGCGACTGTAATGGGCAATCTGTATTAAACAACCAGCCGGTGGCTTGGCAGCGCATTAACGATGGCGACAATAAGCTGGTTTTTTTTGCGGCGGTGAAAGGGCGCGCGCCCACAATCGATACGGGGGCTTTTCAGGCCCAGATGTTATTCCTGATTGAGTACAACTAAACCAGAATAAAAGCGCTTATCACCGTGCTTAACGTCTTCTGTTTTGCTCGACATCCTGCTATTTTCTTGCGAGGTGATGATTAGAGCATTCCTAAAAACGTCCTGTTTCTTTTCAATCTCCCTGAAGCCACTAAACCGCCGAGGTCAGAGTCTGCTATATTCTCAATATCAATGACTAAACCCAGTCTCTGGTCTTATCTTGAGAGCAGTGGTGGTGAGTCAGTCCAGCGCGCTGCTCTTCTTTCTGCGCTGCATGTTTTTGTTGGTTTGTAATTTAACCCTTTGAAACAATGGAATAAATAGATGATCAACAAGTTCAGTCTCTGTGCGTTAGTGGTTTGCTCCGCACTCTCTGGTGCTTCAGCCTGGCCTGCCGACGGCGATTATCAGCTGGAACAGGTGCTGATGATGAGCCGCCATAACCTGCGCGCCCCGCTGGCAGATAACGGCAGCGTGCTGGCGCAGGCCACTAAAAAAGCCTGGCCGAAATGGGAAGTTCCGAGCGGTCAGCTGACCACCAAAGGTGGGGTGCTCGAAGTTTACATGGGGCGTTATACCCGCGAATGGCTGGCGCAGCAGGGGCTGGTAAAAGAGGGCGAATGCCCATCGTCTGACTACATTTACGCCTATGCCAACAGCTTGCAGCGCACCGTTGCCACCGCGCAGTTCTTTATTACTGGCGCTTTCCCCGGCTGTGATATTCCGGTCTCACATCAGGATGAGATGGGCAGCATGGATCCGGTATTTAATCCAGTGATCACCAACGACAGTGAAGAGTTCAATAAGCAGGCGCTGGCGGCAATCAATGCCGAAAGCGAAAAGCTGGCCCTGAAGCCTGCCTTCCTGCGCCTAGAAAAAATCATCGATTACAAAAACTCCCCGGCTTGTAACGGTAAGAAGCAGTGCGACCTTTCCAGCACCAATCAGAACCAGTTCAGCGCCGATAATGGCAAAGAGCCGAATGTTACCGGCCCGCTGAAGGTGGGTAACTCGCTGGTGGATGCCTTCACTCTGCAGTATTACGAAGGTTTCCCAATGGAGCAGGTAGCCTGGGGGCAGATCAAAACTCCTGAGCAGTGGCAGGAGCTTGCCTCAATTAAAAATGGCTATCAGGATGCGCTGTTTACCTCCCCGGTCGTCGCGCAAGAAGTCGCCGCTCCGCTGGTGGATTACATTCTCAGCATGCTGGTCGACCCGGATAAAGCTAAAGCCATCGCCCCTAAAGTGACGCTGATGGTGGGGCATGACTCCAACATCGCTTCACTGCTGACCGCACTGGATTTCAAACCGTATGACCTGCCGGGCCAGAATGAGCAGACGCCAATCGGTGGCATGGTGCAGTTCCAGCGCTGGCACGACAAGAAAAACGACAAGGAGCTGATCAAAGTGGAGTACATTTATCAGACATCCGGCCAGCTGCGTGATGCAGAGCCGCTGTCGCTGGACAATCCACCGAAGCGCGTCACGCTCCGGATGGCCGGTTGCCAGACCGATGCCAACGGCTTCTGCTCGTGGGATAAGTTTACCGAGGTGCTGAACACGGCACTGCAGGGCACGCCGCTGCAGGTTGCCACCCCAGCTCCCGCTCCGGCCACGCCTGCAGCCGATGCCAAACCGGCCGACGAGAAAGTGGTAGTAAACAAAACCCTAGCCGACAAAGCGGCAGCGGATAAAGCCGCGCAGGAGAAAGCGTCAGCTGAAAAAGCGGCAGCAGACAAAGCCGATGCGGAAAAAGCCGTGAAAGAGAAGGCCGCTGCTGGTGCAGCGGATGCTAAACGGTAGAGTCTTAGGACGTGGTGTAAATTTGGCAGGATGGTGAGAGCCATCGGCTTATCCGGTAAGGTAATGGTTAATCAGATAATTATCTCAGAAGGAGTCAACCGATGGCCGACAACAGCATGACATTCAGCAACACCCTGATGCAACTCGGCGGTGAGGACTTTCTGCGTGAACTCACCGAATTTATGCTCAACCGCATCATGGAGGCCGATGTCACTCAGCGCATCAACGCAGAGCCTCATGAGCGCAGTGACGAGCGGGAGACCTACCGTAACGGCTACCGTGACCGTCAGTACCACACCCGCCTCGGTACCCTGGACCTGCGTATACCGAAGCTGCGTGAAGGCTCGTACTTCCCGTCCTTCCTTGAGGCCCGCAGGCTGTCGGAGAAAGCACTGAACGCGGTAATCCAGGAAGCGT
>NZ_MAYS01000292.1 GCF_001756855.1 Candidatus Erwinia dacicola
ACAACCACCAAAATAACTTTCGTCCAGTTCAATCTCGCCATCAAACCAGGAGTGCCTATCTACGTGCTCGGCTATCAGCACTCTGAGGCGGTGAAAATAGTATGCAGCAGTGTTCCTGTGGACACCAACCAGCTCTGCGGCAATACGGGCTGTGGAGCCTGCAATAAACAGTTCAAGTAACCGTTCCTGTTTGTACTGACTGAGTCTGCTTTTTCTCATGGCACTATCCTAGATGATCTTAGTTATCTAGGACAGCCCCAAAATTAAAATAATTGTACATATGCGGGCCATCACCCTGCAGCTGGACCGTAATGTCGCTGTCAAACTTCAGGGTGGCGGTCAGCAGGCTGGTCGCCACCAGCAGCTTGCCAAGCACCTGCTGCACCGGCTGTGGGTAATCGTGGCCGTCGATAATCTCGCGCTAAGTCTTTAAAATATCTACTATTTCTCCACGCACAGCGTGATTTTCAAACAGGAAGCGGTGCATCTGGTCTTGCTGGGACATAAGTTTTTCTCTCTTTAATAATGGCGCGTTATTCGTTGCCAGAATTTTTAAATTTGATCAGGTCGCAACGCTCCTTTTTATCCGGGCGTCGGTCCGGGTGCGGCATACTGAGCGCATTCATCTTGCGTGCCTTCGCGACCTTTTCCCGTTTTTCAATACTTTCTGCCGTCTCGCGATACATCTGCTGGGCAATCGCTGCCGGACCACGCTTATCACTGACGCTTTCAATCACCACTGTGCGCTGGTTATTACCCTGGTGCAGCACCAGCTCGGCATCGACTTCAACCAGCTTGCTGGGTTTGCTGCGCTGGCCGTTGTAACGCACCTTGCCGCCTTTAATCATCTCGCGTGCCGCCGCACGGGTTTTATAAAAGCGGGCGGCCCAGAGCCATTTATCTAGCCGCATCCCTTCTTTGGGTTTCTCTTTCATCGCTGGGTTCCTTTTTGGATTTACCTTAATATGGGGCTAACGCCATAAATCAAGGCGCGTTGCGGTGGATACTCACGCGCAACGTGTCGTGTTCAGGCAGGTAAAGCGGAGAGTGTCAGCTTTAAAAATAGCACAGATGCGGCGATGCTCAGAACATTGGTCGCACGGTCTGGATATCGCTTAACGAGTGGTTAAAGCACTTCTCATAATACTGATGAATTTCCATCAGGCGCATGTGGTGGCGATGCATGCGGCGCAGCGCCAGCAGGCTATTAATAACCAGACTCAGCACCAGCACCAGCAGTAACAGGCTGCTGGCAAGATAGCGCCACAGGGTAAGGCTATCCGGTTCACTGTGCAGCGCGATGTGGCGCGTGCCATTAGCATCGGTGGTAATGCTGGTAATAATGCCGCTGGCGCTAAATGGAGTATGCAGCAGCATACCGGAGAGCCGCTGCAGTTCCGACCACTGGTCCGGCGCGTTGTAATCAAACAGAGAGACCGCCGGAGCTGAATGATTGACAAACTGGCGGCCCTCATCACTGAGGATCAGGAAGCCACCCCGGGGAAGGCTGTTCAGCGCTTCTGCCGCGCGGCGCGTTTCGCGATAGAAGAAGGAGGAGGTGGCGGTATTGACCAGATTTTCCAGCGCTTCTGCACTCACCGGGCGCAGCAGCACCTTCATGCCGTCCTGCACGCCGGAGTTAGCGCGGTGCGCCAGCGTTTGCCAGTCTTTAGCATTCCCTAGGTTCACCAGCGCATTTTTCAGGCGCACACAGTCCTGCTCCTGGCTGCACAGATCCTGGGTTTTCTGCACGATATCGGAGAAGTCATCCAGCAGGATCATGCCCGACTTGTGAATGGCGGTTGCCAGCTGCGGGTTGAGTTTCGGGTCGGTACTGGACTGCGAGTGCAACTGCATGCTGGTGGTGTCCAGCAGCGCCGTCGCCTTATCGATAATATCGCACGGCAGCAGCGGCAGCGGTTCCGCATTGTTCCAATACATGGCCGAACAGTCGAACGGCATAAACGCATAGCTGCGGTTGCCTTGGTAGGTCGCCGGAATCGAACACATTCCGCTGCCGTTCACCTTCAGGCTGTCGCCGACATGCAGTGAGGCTTTTTCCAAATCGCTGACCTGAGTAACCTGCAAACTTTCCGTGCCTTTGATCCACGCTAGGCTAAGCTTCAGCGGCATGCTGATCGGGATCCAGCCTATCAGCAGCGGCAGCAGGATCAACGATCCGATCGCCAGTACTACGTTTTTACGCCAGCGCTGGATAGGGAAATTGCGCACCTCATCCTGCAGCGAGAGGAAGCGGCCCTGACGCACCACTTGGCGGTTGAGGTAGATATCAATTTCGGTGATCTGGCCAAGATCCTGGGCGGCATACGGTTGCCAGTGCGGCGGGTAGATTAAATCGATAATGCCGAGCGAGATATTGCTGACTTGCCCCTGATTAGATTCGCTAAACAGCCCCCAGCGCTTCGGCGCGCCGCGCAGGCAGTGAATTTCGCGCAGATCATTTTCGCTAGGGCGGCGATAAATAAACCAGACACTGACCGCGATGATGGCAACACCCGCTAGGATTAGCCACGGCATCAACACTATCGACCCGCCCAAGCTGATAAAGAACAGCAGCATCGCGATACAGATGGCGACCGCTTCACGCATGCCGTCAGGGCGGCTCAGCGCGTACTCTTCTGCACTCTCTTTGCGCACGCCCAACAGCTCAATATTCTCGCCCTCTTCCTTACGGATAGAGGCATTCTGCCCGGTGGCGCGCACCATTAGCGTCAGCGCGGGTGCTTCCCAACTGTACTGCGTCAGCGAGTGACCATTGAGTGATATTACCAGCGGAATCGTTTGCGTTTTGATCAGCTCAACGTAGTTCTCTTCCGCGATATGTTGTTCCCATAGCGGCGGCAAATGCACTTCAACGGCATCAAGGTAGTAGCGCCACTTGTGGGGTTCATCGGTAGAGAGGCCGTAGCGGGTAATTGAGCGGGTGACGGGGTAGACATTGTTGCTTTGCGGGGTGAGCAGCAGCTGGTCTGGCGAACTGCTGGCTCCGCTGGGCAGCGTCTGACTTTGGCTGCCCAACTGCGCCACGTAGCATTCAACCGCCGCGCGCTCTTCATTGCTTAGCTTGCGATAGGGGGGGATTATAAATGGCAGTGGCTTCGCCAACGGCAGGCGATGCCGCATAGCGTACCAGAAGAAGCAACCTGCCGTTACTGAGCAGGCCAGCGTTATAGCCAATATTATGACTATTGTGCTCATGCTTCCCTCATTTCTGCCACAATGCTCCTGTCGACATTCTCACGTAAAGCGGTGTCATATCTAACCCAAATTGTGGCGAGTTTAAACAGTGCTGACTGTCAGCTGTGTGATTTAAAATAGCGCTAAAAATAATAAAATTAAA
>NZ_MAYS01000293.1 GCF_001756855.1 Candidatus Erwinia dacicola
TGTCTGATTAACCATTACCTGACCGGATAAGCCAAAGGTGCTTACCATCCTGCCGAATTTACACCATGTCCCAAGACTCTACCATTTAACGATATCAGATGCAGGAATGGGAGAGCTACAGAAACCCTCGGGATTGCGTGGCTAGTTTGACTTATGTATCATCTTGCTCCCGGCCCTTTAGCTCAGTTGGTTAGAGCGTGCGACTCATAATCGCTTGGTCGCTGGTTCAAGTCCAGCAGGGGCCACCAAATTTTAGCTTTAGAATCAAATAATTAAGCCACTCAACTGAGTGGCTTTTTTGTTTTTATCTTTCTAAGTGTCGCAAATGTGTCGCATGAAGATGATTTGAACATAAGGCGGGTGAAGCGCGTCACTTCGGAAAGTGTCTCTCAGCTTGGTCAGGATTGACGGTATGAACGTATTTAGCGATGGATTTTTTTTCATGCTTGTTACGGGTTTTAGCAAAGGCTTGAATGAATAGAATCATCCTTGCTGATTCGACTTTAAGGTGTCGATGCCCAAGTTCAAGATTGAAAACTGAAATTTTTGTAGTAGGACTCTGGGTTTTTGAAAGATTAATTTCATATCGCGACTTTCTTAGCGCCCCACAAAGTAACTCGAAATGCTGGTTTAATATGGCAAGATCCTTTGAAGAAAGGATGATATCGTCCATATAAACTGAAACAGTGACAATTCCCGACCTGTAAAAGGAATCTATAACCGACCCAGCGTAAGAATTTTGTAAACAGAGGGTTGCTAAAACTGGGGATTGTGGATAACCATATGGAACAGCAAATTTATGTGTTACAGCATTTGGAAGCCTAACAGTAGAAAGCTTAGCAATCTTTCGAGCCTCTTGATATGGAACAACTTTCTTTAACTCGCGCGTTACGCGGCTTTGAGTGGTGGACTCAAAAAAACCTTTAATATCAATCAGGCAGAAAAATTCATTATTTTTATGGAGTTTAGCAGCAGTAACATGGCCGCCATTACGTAAATGATAATAGTACAGCGGGAACTTCCAATTCTTTCTTAGAAAAATATGTAACGCAGATCCATATTTGAGCATTTCGTCAGAAGGTATATGCACCCATTTATTTTTCGGGGCTGTCCTAGATAAGGTTTAAATTTTACCTTTAACTATCTGTTTTAAAATAGTTAATTGCTGTTTTGCACTTGGAGTGTTAAATCGCCACTCACATTCCTTCAGATACAGCTCGAAATGTGCCTTCGGAATACCGTTAAATTTACGCATGTGGCGCTTCGCCTGGTTCCAAAAATTCTCGATACCATTGATGTGATTTTGCCGGTCTTTTTTGTCG
>NZ_MAYS01000294.1 GCF_001756855.1 Candidatus Erwinia dacicola
CGCGTGGAAAGCGGCGGGGTTCTATGCCGTTGGCCAGATTGTGTTCACCAAAACCTATGCTTCCAACCGCCGCAGCGCGAAGGGGCGTCGCGGATTTGTGGATTACCGCCATGAAGGGGCGTACATGCTCGCCAAGGGGCGACCGACGCCGCCTGAAAAACCGCTGCCGGACGTGCTGCCGTTCCCGTATACCGGCAACCCGCTACACCCGACCCAGAAACCGGTGGAGGCGCTCCAGCCGCTGATTGAGTCATTCAGCGCCCCCGGCGCGATTGTGCTCGACCCCTTTGCCGGCAGCGGCTCGACCTGCGTCGCCGCATACCGCGCCGGACGGCGCTATATCGGCATCGAAATGCTGGAACAGTACCACCGGGCCGGCACCGAACGGCTGGCCGCGATGCGCCGCGCCGTGAACACCCCGGCAGCGAACGACGACTGGCTGCCGGAGGCCGCCTGATGAACTACGACGGACACGAAGGGCTGCGGCGCGATATCGCCGGGCTGGCGAACAGTATGTGCGACCTGAAAACCACCCTGAACGTGCTGGAAGAGAAATACCACTACCGGCATGACGGGCTGCCGGAACGGCTGGCTGGCGTGAGCCTGCGCCGTATCAGCGTCCTGATGGACGAGGCTTTCAATATCGCCCTGTTGCTTGATGAATCATTCAGAGACTGAACCCGGGCGGCGAGGCCGCCCCACAGCAAAGTGGAGAACAAATCATGCTGTACGGAACCCGTAAAGAGCTGAACAAAAAGCTGAAACGCATGTTTGGCAACGAGGAGCGCATCGCCCTGCTGGTCTGGACGAAGCAGGACGTGATGGCGCAGGCGGAGAATATGACGGAGGCCGAAGCCGAAGCCGTGCTTGAGCTTATCGGCCGCGCGGGAACGGGAGAGCATACCGAAGACGGCGTGTCGTTCCGCACCGTTCAGGCGCTGTATGCCGGGATTGGCACGAACGCCCCGCGCGTGAGCGTCCCCGTCGATACGCTGGCGCGGGTGGTGGATATCGCTGCACGGGCGCTCAGCGGGGAAGACGCGCAGGCGTGGCCCCTTGTGCGACAGCACTACCCGAGCGTTGCCGACGCTCAGAAAGATATTACCTGGCTGGAAAACGAAATCGCCGCTTAACCCGTTCGCCCCGCTGAATGGCGGGGCGCTATCCGAAGGAGCAGAACAATGAGAAATGACACCCTGAACGCGCTGATACTGCGCCACGGCGACCGGATGCTACAGGATGCGGGCTGGCCGCCCTGCGTGGATATGATGCCCGTCGCGCCCGAACAGATGCCCGGCTGGCTTGTCGCCTGCGGCTCCCTCGATGCCGCGCAAATTCTGGCGCTGGTCACGCATCTTTGCCAGCCGCTGACGTATGGCCGGGCGGCGCTGCTGACCGCCAGCGCCCGGTGACTGACGGGAACACCTGCCTGGCTGTATCTGTACCCCGCGAAACGCGATACACACCCGGAGCGCCTGGCCGATGCCATGACGATTCACCTGCCGTTTGCGCAGGAATGGCTGACCGCGGCGGAATGTGACGACCTGCTGGCCTTCCTCAGAGGCAGCATTGATGCGATTTGCAACATCGTCCGGGAGGACGCCCGCCGCCTCGCCGCCGCGCTCAAACCCTCCGCCACGCCGCGACTGATGGACAGGCGCTTCGGTGACTGGCGCATTCTCGCCGACGAGTACGACCACGAAAACTGGCTCGATGAGGACGACGCGGAACAGCTGGATGCCGTCCTTGAAGCGGTTCTGGTGCGCGGGGCGCGGTTCTGCCCGGTGCTGCTCACCGTGGTTAACGAGCGGGAAGAAGATATTAAGGCCGCAGGCGTTATCACAGACGTGCTGCGTTTCCCCGGCGACCCCGCACGCCGCTGGCTTGATCGCCGCGTCCTGCGTGAGGTCATGAGCGAGGCCCGGGCGATGCCCGCGCAGTAAGCGTAAAAGAAGGGGAGGGAAAAACCTTCCCCGCGTTCACCGGCGCGGGATGACAACATCCACTAAGGATGTCGCCGGGCGGCTCCGCGTCACCCGGCCCGCCGCGTCGGGCCTTGTGGTGATAAACGCCCTCTGCCTGCACCGTGCGCGTGCGGGCTGTGCCGTGACTCCATCTTAGCCGGGCTGTCACGAATGCAAGGGTAAAGTGAACGCGGCGGTCACCCGGTCCTTCCTTCCCGTCGGCCGTGATTTTCCGGTTGTTCGCCCGCTCAGGTTTCGCGGCCTCACCCTGCAACTCCCGTCCGCCGCGTGCGTCAGGCTGCGGCTTCCCTTGCGCCCCTGCATTCGTGACTGACCGCCCGTCTGTTATGGAGTCACGGCACCGCCCGGTGTCGCATCTCATGTAAAACCGGAGGCTCACAATGTTACGCACGCACACCTGCCCGACCGTTTCCCCCGTCGCCCGCGAGGCGCGCTTTTCCTTCCTGCCCGTCCTGTTTGGCGCGGACTACCTGACCGCAGAAGCCTGTATTTACGCCTATGCCGCAAAATACATTCGTGACTATGACGGCGGCGAGTGGACGTTTAACACCCTCCCGCAGGGGGCGGGCTATCTTGCCCCCGATGAAGACCGCGTGACGGTATTTAACCCCGATAACGGCTTTGTGGGGGAAATGTCGGGCGACGCGGCGGGGATTGTCGTCACCGCGCTGGTACTTAATCACCGGAGCTGGATGCACGACCACCACGACGAGCGGGACGCCTGTCGCCACTACATCCGCCGCTATGAGCAGCTCATGAGCATTGTGGCCACCCACCGCGAAAGCCGCGCCATTTATCGCGCCCTTGACTGATGCCGACGGGGCGCGATGCGCCCCGCCTTCATGCGACAACAACAAATTAACCGGAGAGCATAAATGATGTACGGAACCGTGAGTGAAATCTGCATTGCGCTGCTGAAAACGCACGAAAACAACGAAAAAATGGCCGTTATCACCTGGACTGCGGAAGACGTGCGCGAGGCTGGCGCGGAATACAACCCCACCATCGCAGAAACGGCGCGAGTGCTTCAGGCTATCGGGGAGGCTGACTGCGACATCATGTATCGCTACGGCATCGGCCAGGACTTTGTTTCGGGAGAACTGCGTCAGATTGTCGCAGAGCGCGCGCCGCGTCAGATAGCCATTCCTGAAAACGAACTTCGCTTACTGCTGCCGCTGATAGAAAGGGGAATGAGCCACGTCGATGACATATCGGGTGAGGCCTGCGCCGCAGTGGAAACGCTGCAACTGGTGCTCGGTTCCCCCTCTGCGTAACCCCTGCGCCGCCCCGTGCGGGCGGTGTTATTCCGCCGCCGCCTGTTCGCGCGCGAAAACCCCTTCCGCAGGCCACGGGCCTGCCGCCAGCGGCCGCGCTGACGCGCCGCCCGCCGGCGTACGGGAGCACCGTTTCACTGACCTTTCGGGCGTAAAGATGAAGGACTGCGTGGTACGACCGATGCTCTTCCAGCGGTGGTGTTGAACGGGGATACCCTCACCGGCACCGCGGGCGTCCGGGCGGGCTGTCATGCTTCGCACCATGCCAGCTTCGCCGTCATGGCCCGGCCCTCCGGTAAACCTCCGGGCAGCGGGTGTCCATCCCTGACGCAACGTCAAAGGCTGGCTTGCAGCAGCCGGAACGGCTGCGCCGCCCGTATCTGGTACCACGGCGAAGACGGTAAGGAGTTCGTGCAGCCTGTTGAACCCGAGCCTGTATACACCCCTGAGCAGCAGCAGCGCCTTAATGAACTCCGTGAGCAATGGGACGGATACGATTCCCGCTGTGACGAGACGGACGCGCTGGAAGCTGAGATCGAAGCCATCGAACAGGCCGCAGAAGTCAGCGCGTGGACTGACGACATGAAGTCAGGCGCGGGGGTGATGGTCAGCCTGTACGAAGGGCAGGTGTATGTGCAGCGCGGAGTTCGCTTGAAAGCGGATATGCCGGAAGAAACCGAAACCAGCAGCGTAACGGTGCCGTTCACCTCGCGCCAGCCCGACGCCGCAGAGGGGATCAGCGTTCCGCTGCTCACGAAAATGACCTCCGAGCGTACGCTGGCAGTCCAGGCGGCGCTGATGCAGCAGCCCGAAAAGGCGGTGGCGCTGATGGTCTGGCGCATGTGCACCTGCGTATTTTCAGGCTGTCTGACCACGACGCATCCGTTCCGTATCAGCCTCACCGCGTCTCACGGAAGCCTGACGGAGAACGCCCCGTCCGGTAAGGATGGCGCAGCGTTTGAGAAGCTCATGATCGAACAGGCAAGGCTGAAAGCCCTGCTGCCGGAGGGGTGGGAGAAGGACTTCACCACCTTTTTTGCCCTTGACGGCGGTGTTCTGATGTCGCTCATGGCCTTCTGCACGGCCTGTTCCGTGGACGGGGTACAGACCCGCGATATGGGGCACACCTCCCGCAGTACACTCGATACTGTCGAGGCGGCAATCGGCTTCCACCTGCGCGACTGGTGGCAGCCGACGAAGGACAACTACTTCGGCAGCCTGAAACATCCGCAGATTGTCGCCTCCCTGAAAGAGGCGGGGCTGACGGGCGCGGCGGGTGACGCGGAGAAGATGAAGAAGGGCGACGCTGCAGCGCATGCGGAACACTTTATGCAGCACACCCGCTGGGTTCCGGCATGGCTGAAAGGACCAGAACCAGCGGCTGAATCCGGTGCAGACGACGCGGCTTCAGATACCGACAGCACTGGCCACGACACCACCAACACGGCACACGCCGCCTGATAACGGAGAGCCGCCCTTGAGTGAACAGGGCGGCGATAAGGAGATAGTTATGCAAACTGTTCTGACCCCCGATGTACTGAAAACGATGTCCTGTGATGAGTTTGAGGACTGGCGGGACAGCGGCGAGGACTTCCGCCGCGAACTGACCCACGCCGTCATGCATGACCTGTCATATTGCCGTGTGCAGTCCGGGAGCCATCAGTCCGGCGTGGATGGTGGTGTTCGTTCCCGCCAGCGGTCGCCCGTTCTCCGTCATTCGTACCCTGAGCGGCTACCTGCCGGAGCTTGTAAGCCACACCGTCAGCCTGACCGCGCGTCTCGATGCGGACGGATACAGTCAGGCCAGCATCATCAGTATTCTGGCAGCGGAGGGCGCGGCATGATACCTGCAAACCTGTCACTGGTTCCCTTCAGTCCTGAGCGACGCGCCGCGATGGAAGCCATCGCCGAGGTTGAGCGCAGGCGGTCACGCGGCTCGCTGTCTGCGGCGTACCCGTATGCCAGCGCCTTTTTTCGCCGGCTCACGGGCAGCACGCGCATCACTATCAGGGAAATCCATCATTTTGCGCCGGTGCTGACGGCGCGGGAGCTGCGGGGCAGCAGGGACAGCTGGCTCAGTGCCATCGATGCCCTGATTGAAAGTTGCGGGACGCGTTGCTGGCTGCCGCTTCCCGTCGGTGCCGGTCAGCGCCTCTTTCCGGAGGTGGCCTTTCAGCAGACCGAGCGGGTTCGCTGTCAGGACGCCCTGCGGGATGAAAAATACACCCGCCA
This sequence comes from Candidatus Erwinia dacicola, assembly GCF_001756855.1. Taxonomy (GTDB): domain Bacteria; phylum Pseudomonadota; class Gammaproteobacteria; order Enterobacterales; family Enterobacteriaceae; genus Erwinia; species Erwinia dacicola. Next base: position 5,492 of record NZ_MAYS01000294.1, read on the forward strand.
GCGCCACAAGGAACGGTGTCAGCGTGAGCGGGCGTACCAGGCGCTGGCGGGGCAGGCGGAGATTGAGCTGGCATTCCATACGCCGGAAACGGTCAGCAGCTGGAGCGCGCGCTGGTCGGGGACTGAACTGCGCCAGTACGACCTGGAGGAGATGTTCTGGCGCTGGAGCGAGCGTTTCCCGTCACTGGCGCCAGTGGAGCGCTGGATGACGGAGAACCAGCCTTTCTGGACGGTGATAGCTGAAACGGGTGCACTGGCGCGGGAAAGCACTGAGTCTGTCAGGCAGCTGGAGCGCTGGATGGTACCCAACAAGCTGACAATGCGGAGCCGGGTATGAAGTGGCGTTACTCGCTGCGCTGGAAGCGTCCCGGTCCCTGTCCCGGTGAACCTGAGCTTGCGTCAGAAGTGGTGGAGGCGGGTAAACCCGTCCCTGAGTCCGTGATGTCACTGTGGGTGGCCGGAGCCGGATATGCCGTCTGCGTTGATTTTCTGTGTGACAGACAGATCAGGCGCTGGACCGACGAGCGAAAGGCGGCCACGCGGCGACGGAATCTGGCGCGTCGTGTTAACAGGATCGCGCCGCTGTTTGCTGATGAGCTGATTGAGCGGGAACTGACGGCGCGACCAGATTATTTTCGGGGAAAGTCGCCTCACTGAGTCTGATATCATATTCTGCCAGAATACGGTCGGCAGGGTGCTTAAAAGGGATAATTTAGAGATGAGATACTGGATACTGGTCGCGCTGTTAAATGGCCTGTTTACGCTGGTCATACATTACGCGGCGCCGAAGATGTTCGGAAGTACGGCGTACTATGCCGGGGTGGCAAACTGTTCCCTGATTGCGCTGGTTATCACCTGGCGCGATCCGCCTGGTATGCTGGACAACGTGCTCTTGTTTCTCTTTAAGTGGGGAATTGTGGCTTCTGGACTGGCGTTTTCTGTCTGGGGCATCGGATACAAGCTGGAATTCTGGGGGGAACATAACCCCGATGAAGTTTTCAGCAGTGCATTCGACACCATCTTGCCGAATCTGGCGGTGCTGAGCGGTGCTTTGATTCTGGTCAGTGGCTGGGTGTTCTGGAGGCGAAGGTAACAAAGAATACGCCAGCGTGAGGGCTGGAAAGTGACAAGAGCGGTTATGCCTGCGGTATAGCTGCTCTTTTTTATGCCCCTTACGCTTTGTAATACCCTGCAGTGAATCTCCTCTGAAGAACGGACGCTGCGAATTATGGTGGCAGTTGCTGACGTAAATTCAAATTCACGCTTGCTGCATCCCGAATGGACGCGCCGCTTTCACCGTGGCGGTAATAAATTACCGCCACTCTGAAGCCCGTAACGGTAATTCGTCTTACGCCGATTTTCCGTTACGGGATGTGTGCATTCTCCTTGTGTGACTATCGCCCGATTTCATCAGTTCGCGGAGGGCTGCTTTTAGCATCAGCCGGGGAGGAAATAAAGGGGTATATAAACGCTGCGCGCCCCTTTATTTCCTCCCCATCAGCTGCTCATAGCCCTTTGCCGCTCAGTGATGAAGTCGAACGATGTAATAACCCAATGAGGAGAAAATTAGAATGCACACATTAAACGTCAAAACCGCCACTCGTGAATCAGCCGAACAATTTAAAGTCGATGAACGACAGCGCTATTGTGTTACAGATGGCGATGAACGTCTTGATTTTATTCCTGCGCTCTTTTTTACGCCTTCTGCTGATAATATGATTGCCAGCTGGTTACGTCAGCATTCAGATTATGATGGCGGTTTCTGGAATTACTGGATTATTCCGCAGGGCACCGGAGGAAACGTTGCTCCGAACTGTGTCAGATTCACCACGACGCAAACCGGATATATCGCACCGGAAGGTGAACAGCGCTATAACATGGTTATTCCTGGTAATTACTTTGAAGCAGAGGTCGGTGCCGATGCTGCCGGAATTATTGCGACCCTGATGATCATGAACTGGTTGTCCTGACAGGTTGCAGATATGGGGCCTGAATATTCGAAAGTCTGTAAACACCTCGTCGCTCGTCAGGATACACTGAAAGACTACATCAGTATCATAAAACACCCTGAAGCATATTTAATTTATCGGGCTATTGATTGACGACATAAATACTGGATGAATAAAAAGACCTCCTGTTGAGGTCTTTTTACTGTTTTGAGAGAGTCTGCCCTGAGTCTTTATTCTTCTTTATCGCCCGGTATGTTGCCTCAATTTTTCTGGCATAGACATATCTTCTCTGCGCCTGTTCTTCTGTTTTCCGGAAACCTGCATTATATGCCCCCACGGCCTGCCAGCTGACTCCCCACTTTTTGAATGCAATTGCAAGATAGTAAGTCCCGGTGTAGATATTCATACACGGATCGGAAAGAAGGTGCTCCGGTTTTATTCCATAACGAGCCAGTTCGTTAAAGTGCTGGGAGTCCACCTGCATAAGTCCGGAGCCAAAACCCGAAACAGGATTGTAGCCTTTAACGTCTGTGCGGAAGTTCGATTCATTCCAGGAGATTGCCCGAAGCAGATCCGGATCTATATGATAATGCCTTCCTGCCAGATTAAAACAATCAGCAGCGTTCAACATTCCAGAAAAAGCCAACGTTAAAAACGTAAGAGCAATCCGTTTCATTTCTTCCCTCCGGTCACCATGCCGGAAATACGTTAACCCATCCCATGCCCAGACTCAACTAATATGCACTCCTCACCACCAAAAGCACCACACCCCACGCAAAATTAAAATTTTGCTGATTGGCCTTCCAAGTCATGCACTTATGTTTTTTAAATTCCACTCAGTTCCAGAGTGGAAGTTTATAAGATTCATTTGCGACTACTGTATGAATCATTGGATATTCATTGATGATTCATGTACGATTCACGATATATATTTCATAACGTTGTGTGATGGTGAATTGTCGGCAATTTGCCATGTGAATCGCCGACGATTCGTCATAAAACCACTGGATGAATCGCCTACAATCCGCCGGATGTATTGACGGTGGGAAGGCGCTACTCGACAGTCAAAATAATATCCTTCCACAGCACAGAAAAAAGGAGATGAGCTTTGGCAAAGATACAAGCATATGTAAGCGACGACGTGGTAAATAAAATAAATGCTATCGTCGAACAGCGTCGTGCAGAGGGGGCCAGGAAAGAAGATGTCAGTAGTTCAAGCGTTATATCGATGCTCGTCGAACTAGGTCTGCGTGTCTATGAGGCGCAAATGGAGCGCAAGGAGTCGCCGTTCAACCAGATGCTTTTCAATAAAACTATTCTTGAAGCCGTACTTAAAGCACAGTTTATTTCCAGTAAGCTTCTCGCAATGGAGTCCATGAGTCCACATATTGCAGGAAACGATAAGTTTGAGTTCAGGGGAATGGTTCAGAATATTCGAGATGATGTTAAAGAGATCGTGGAAACCTTCTTTCCAGAGTCAGGTGAAGAAACCGATAATGATTAACTATATAGATGTCTTAAAAATCACATTTAACTGTGTTTTTTTTAATGACAATTACTGAAGGTAAAGGTATATTTTATCAGTGTCCTAACTAAAATTTGATTGTCGGCAAGTTTTGTCGAATCGCTGGTACCCAGGGATTGCCCCCCTAAGTACCAG
>NZ_MAYS01000295.1 GCF_001756855.1 Candidatus Erwinia dacicola
CAGATCTTCGCAACAGTGCTAAGTGGTTTATCTGGCGATCAACGATACGTCAAAAAAAATGGAGTATACCAATCCAGAACTGGCAGCTGGCGATGCGTCGATTTATTATCAAGTTCGGTGACCACCTGAGCGACCGCCTTTAATACGATGGCAGTTACACAGAATTACCGACAGGCTCGTTTCCCGGTCACTCAAACCTTACAGCAGGTCGGCAATTATCTTATCGAGCTTGCCTTGGTCGATGGCAAAGTTATGGATGCCTTCAGCTAGTTTCTGTACCGCCATTGGATCTTGGTTGTGCTGCCACAGGAACTCGGGTTCAGTCATTTTAGCCGGGCGCGCTTTCACTTCGCCCTTGTAAGAGAGCTTACGCTCCACGGTGCCTTCCGTTTCAGACAGCTCTTTCAGCAGGCCCGGGGAGATGGTCAGACAGTCACAGCCGGCCAGCTCAATGATTTCACCCACGTTACGGAAACTGGCACCCATCACGACGGTCTCGTAGCCGTGCTGCTTGTAGTATTCGTAGATTTCAGTCACGGAAATCACGCCCGGATCTTCGTTCGGTGCGTACTCTTTCTTATCGGTGTTCGCCTTGTACCAGTCGAGGATACGGCCAACAAACGGGGAGATCAGGAACACGCCAGCTTCGGCACAAGCACGTGCTTGGGCGAAGGAGAACAGCAGCGTCAGGTTACAGTTAATACCCTCTTTCTCCAGCTGCTCAGCGGCACGGATGCCCGGCCAGGTAGAAGCCAGCTTGATCAGAATACGGTCATTGCTGATGCCGGCATCGTTATAGAGTTTGATCAGGCTATGTGTTTTCGCGATGCTGCCTTCGGTGTCGTAAGAGAGACGCGCATCAACTTCAGTAGAGATACGACCAGGAACCAACTTGAGGATTTCCAGACCGATGTTCACAGCCAGCTTGTCGGCAGCGTAGGAGATCTGCTCTTCTTTGTTGCTGGTCTGCTCACGCGCCCAGCTCACCGCTTCGTCGATCAACTTACGGTATTCCGGAATCTGTGCAGCGCTGAGGATTAGAGAAGGGTTAGTGGTGGCATCCTGAGGTTTGTAGAGTTTCATCGCCGCAATGTTGCCGGTATCAGCAACAACGGTAGTGAGTTGACGCAGGGAAGATAATTTGTCCGTCATAGTTGTCATTCTCATCAAAGTTGATTTTTCAGGGTGTTGAAAATGTCTGTCTTGGATGATAGCACGCGCACCCCCCCATGCAAGCAGTCCCGTTCCCCGTAACACAGCAGGAGAATGCCAGCGCACAAAATCACATTGGCACTGTTGCAAAGATCTGGCGATGGTAAACTGATGCCACTGTTTAGTTGAAGGAGCAGCACATGAACCCATTTAAAGGTCGACATTTTGAGCGTCATATTATCCTGTGGGCCGTCCGCTGGTACTGCAAATATGGCATCAGTTATCGTGAGCTGCAGGAGATGCTGGCTGAGCGAGGGGTAAATGTCGATCACACCACGATTTATCGATGGGTTCAGCGTTCTGCACCTGAGATGGAAAAGCGGCGGCGCTGGTACTGGCGTCAACCTTCCGGTTTTGGCTCATGGCATCTCGATGAAACCTACGTGAAGGTCAACGGACGCTGGGCTTATCTGTACCGCGCCGTCGACAGCAGGGGCTGCACCATTGACTTTTACCTGTCTTCACGTCGTCACACCAAAGCCGCCTATCGCTTTATGGGTAAACTTCTGAATAATACGAAGCGCCTGCAAATTCCACGGTTGATCAACACAGATAAAGCCCCGACGTATGGGCGGGCGCTGGCATTGCTGAAGCGGGAAGGTAAATGTCCGCAGCATGTGCATCACCGGCAG
>NZ_MAYS01000296.1 GCF_001756855.1 Candidatus Erwinia dacicola
TATTTAAATGAACGTTAAAGATAAATTAATCCACTTGCTGGTGGGGACTGGCTACACCCAAAAAAAGGTAGCCACGAAAACAGGTCTGAGTACAGCGGTTATTTCTCAGTATCTGAAAGGCGTCTATAACGGCAATATCAGTAACGTCGAGGCTGCTCTCGCTGACTTTATCAGCCGAGAAGAAGAACGCGCCCGCCGCCGCGAAGTTAAAAAGTCTTTTGTTCAGACCCGGCTGGCCGGGCTGGCGCTGGGCTTAATCAGTAACACCCATATGGACAGCGATATCGGCGTAATTTATGGCCCTGCAGGCATGGGCAAAACTATGGCGCTGAAGCGCTATGTGGCGACAAACAAGGGGGCGATCCTGATTGAGGCCGACCCCGGCTATACCGCCAAAGTGCTGCTGCAGGAGCTGTGCGCCCGTCTCGGCGTGAAGAAGACCGGCAACATCCATGAACTCAGCGAAGAGTGCATACAGGCGCTGACAGGCACCGGCTGGGTTGTTCTGGTGGACGAAGCCGAACTGTTGCCCTACCGCGCACTGGAAGTCCTACGCCGCATTCATGACCGTTCCGGCGTTGCCATCGTGCTGGCAGGCATGCCACGCCTGCTGATTAACCTCAAGGGGTCTCGCGGTGAGTTTGCGCAGCTCTACAGCCGCGTGGGGATGGCGTTAGACCTTGAGGCCCATAAGAGTCTGTCCGGGGTTGACGACTTCAACACCATCCTCGCCAGTCTGCTGCCGGAGGACGATGGCCAGAGCGCTATTCGTATTCCAGGGATAGCGGAGGCATTTCTCAAATATTCAAAGGGTAATTATCGTCGCATGTTCAAGCTGGCGCGTGGCGTGGTACGGGCCAGCGCTATCGGCAACCAGGGGATTAGCGTGAAGCTAATTGAAACCTACGCGCAGATGCTCATTCACTGAGAGGTCACTAAGAATGGAAAAACAAATTATTAACTGGCGGCATTCCCGCGCCCGGTCGGAGATACATACCCACGGTGGACGCGTAACTGGCTGGCATCGTTCCCTTCCCATCGTTTATGCACTTCCGCCCCTGAGCGGTCCCGTGTGGCCAGTTATGGAAATGGTGGAAGTTTCTCACGGAGTCCGCCAGGTCACCCGAACATCAAATATCGACGGTTGCACCGTTATCTGGAGTTAATTATGGGAATAGTAATGAAAGTAATCATTGAGCAGGACGATACCGGCGTTAGTACCCGAATTATGGGTGAAGGTGTATGTACCCAGGCAGAAGCCAGAGAAGCTGAATTTATACATAAAGCGATAATTGCCGCGCTGGAAAGTCGCAAAGGTTTTAAACGCAATGCCAGTGATATTTGTGTAGTAAAAGAAATTATTAAATCCACCACAGAAGGTATTAAAAATGTCCACTGAAATTAAAGAAACCACTATCCCTGCTGGCTACTGGAAAGACGCGCGTGGTGTTCTGACGCCGGAAAGTCTGGTGAAACCCGTTGATAAGGAGCGCGATGCACTGGTGCGGGCCATTGTTGCGCGGGCAGTCCCTCTGAGTCAGTCTCTGCGCGATTTTAAGCAGGATACCTTTGCGGATATTCAGGCGCTGATTGACCTTTCTGCCGAACAGTATGGTGCCACCATCGGGGGTAAAAAAGGCAACGTCACGCTGTACACCTATGACGGGCGTTACAAGGTGCAGCGGGCCATGCAGGACAGGATAGCGTTTGACGAGCGTATTCAGGCGGCAAAGGAGCTGATTGACGCCTGCGTAGCGGAATGGACGCAGGATGCACGACCTGAGCTGCTGGCCATTATCGACCGGGCGTTTTCCACCGACAAAGAAGGTGAGATTAATCCGGGCCGCGTGCTGCAGTTGCGCCGTCATGACATTACCGACCCCCGCTGGCTGCGGGCGATGGATGCTCTGGCAGAGGCCGTGCAGGTGGTCAGCAGCAAAAGTTACATCCGCATCTATGAACGCGTGGGTGACAGCGACCAGTACACGCCCATTTCTCTGGATATGGCCGGGGTATGACATGAAAAACAGAGCTGAGAGCGCAGCACGAAACAATTATGGTCTCTATGCAGTGGGGGCGGGTCGCGCCGAGCGCAGCGGCGAATGGGACAAAGCCTCGGAACTGTGGCGCAAAGCGCTGGAGCACGCCCGCAGCAGTGGCTGTCGAAAATGGGCTGAGTCCCGTATGGCCTACTGTGCTAACGCGGTAGCGCGTGGATGGAGCGGTTGCGATGAAAGCTAAAGCATTCAATCAGGCATACGCTGTCGGTAGCCACTTTATCTGTCAGCCCTGCAAGGCGTTGCGCGGCGGCTATCCGGCCAGAACCGTCGCCGAAGCGCGGGATTTTAATTGTGGAACCATTGTTGAAATAGACCGCGAGCCGTTTTTTGTTAAGACCGAATCGTTAACGCCAGCGGGCTGAATTTGAATACGATTTAAACCGAAATAACCCTCTGTTATAAATGGCGTAAACCGTCAGTGGCTGGCTTACGCCAAATTCAGGGAAAACAGAATGGAACTATTAACTGTTAATATGGTGGCGATATATGTATCTCTGCGTCTCTGGATGTGAACACCGTGACAATGGTGCTGAACGTGTCTATCTCCTGAACGACGGCAGTTCTGTCGTCGAGTACCCCGGACGGCCAGCCGTGTCCCGCTGGCAGTTCTGGGACAATCATAATCACAGGGTATTTAAAAAATCCGTGCAGTCTGCAATGAAACAAGCTGCGGAGCGGCATAAAAAAGGTGGAAATACGCATGACCATGAAAATGAATGACGTAATGATTGATATAGAAACACTGGGAAAATGCGCGGATGTCCGGTGCTGTCTATCGCCGCTGTTCAGTTTAATCCCCACACTGGCGATATTGGTAATGTCTTTTATGAGCGAATGAGCTATGCCGCCGCCATCAGCTACGGCACGCCGGAAATCAGCATTATTGCATGGTGGGACAGGCAGAGTGTTGAGGCGCGTGATGCTGCCTTTAACGGTAAACGTCTTCCCGTTCTTGTTGCGTCAGAGTTCAGGGCATTCATTGACAGTGTCGGCGGTGGGCACTGTATTCCCTGGGGTAATGGGTCCGTCTTTGACATCACCATTCTTGAGGGGTGGCTTGACCGGGTTGACCCCCTGACGGACGCCAGTGGTGAGGATATCTACCCCTGGAAATACTGGAATATTGCCGACCTGCGTACGCTGGTGCGGCTTGCGGGGATTAACACCAAAGATATTCCTTTCACTGGCGATAAGCATAACGCTCTTGCTGATGCACTGCACCAGGTGAAAATAGCGCATATTGCCAGTCGAAAGCTGATGAGTTGCGGTGATTATGGCGGCTATCAGACAGAAGAAATTAAGTCGGGGGCGGCTGATGGGTAAAATTACTTTCGTGGTTGATTTTCCAGATGGTCAGGAGCCTGCTGTCAGCGGGGCCACTGATATTTTAGGTGGGAAACTGGTGTCAGCTGCCTTCTTTGACAAAGCTGATCGTATTCTGCGTTACCTGGTGCTGGATAATGAATAGCTTATCTGGAATCCCACCCAAATGTAGGTGCGATCATCGTACCTTTTGAGCGGGTCGAGGAGGCACGGGAGCTGATGAAAGCATTGGTGCCCGTATGGTTTAGTATCGACGTCCGGGTCACTGAGTAACCCCATAATCTCCCCGTATGAAAGCCCCGGTAGCACTGATTCGGGGCTTTTCACTCTTTTTGATTACCACCATTTACTTATCGACATTGTCCATTTCATCCCATGAACTGATCAGAGGTTTATCATCTGGCGGTGCTGTAATTTTCTTAATCTCTGATTTTAATATATATTTCTCTATGTACGGCACTAGAAGGTTACATTCATCAATCGACATAAATGGGTCTTTTCCCATAAGTGCTTTGATGCTGCCCTTCCCTTCTTCATATCGGGCACTCAGGACTAAATACGTCTCAATATTATCCTTAACAAACTGAGGGTTAGATTTCAGTATTGCGTCTACGGCATCGCTATTGAATCGATCCCTCGATGTCATATCAAGCAGCTTACTTTCGATTTCTTTATCGTCGATAGATAGACCGTTATCTATGATGCATTGATAAATTTTACCTTTCTTGTAGTAGGTGTTAGAGCTTGTTGGTTCCTTAAATGGTGGCGAACGCTAATGAAGTAAAAATCAATCAGAAAAGAATAATCGAAACGGAATTCTTTACTTTCACGTCTACATCTCCGTTACTTACGAAAGTAGGGAAGATAACACATAAATAAATATCTATACTTATTATGGTTGATACATTTTATTGACTTTTACAATGTGTCGTGATCCAATCAATTCATAAAAGCTGTTCACGACAACTTGAAACTGGCCCAAGCCCCGCCCTGTGCGGGGCTTTTTCGTTTAAATTCCCGGAGATTTCCCCATGACCAACTATGCCAAGCTCAGCGAGTACACAGCCTATAAAAAACAGGCTCAGGACGCGGCAGATCGTCGACGCCTCAGCCTTGCCATGCTGGAACGTAAATCCGGTGATTTGAAAAACCTGTGCGCTGTATCTATTGATGCGCAGGAATTAACGGCTCTGGCGCAGGATGCTGCCAGGGCTGAAGAAGAGATGCATGCTGCTGTCGGGGTTGCTAATCAGGCTGCTCCCCTGTGCGGTGAGCAGAAAATTGACATTAAGCTCCTCATGCACATCTGACTGCCCTGGGGTAATCATGAAAGCAAATCTGATCCGTATCGTTCACACCGGCAAATCATCCCTCGGCTGGGATGATGAAACCTATCGCGACGTGCTGGCTTGCCATACCGGTAAGCGTTCGGCGCGTGACTGTACCACCGCCAAACTGGAAAAAGTGGTGCTGTACATGCGCACTCAGGGCTTTGCGCCATCTTCACGTGGTCGCCGTCCCCGCGTGGCAGCAGGCCGTAAAGCCATGCTGGGCAAAATTGAGGCCATGCTGGCGGAGGCTGGCCGTGGGTGGGATTATCTGGAAGGTATCGTGGAGCGCATGCTGGGTGAGAAAAAGCCGGTTGAGTGGCTGAATGACGATCAGGTGCGTAAGCTGATGCAAATGCTGATTGTTGACGCGAAGCGTCAAGGGAGGCTGTAGTATGCGCGAGTTTGACCTTGAATCCCTCGAAGAGCTGCTGCCGGATACCGCCCGCCAGATAGCCGATGTGATAGGTTTTCCCGCCACGCAACAGCTGATAGAGCGCTTTGGCGGTGCCTGTTTCCGGGTCGGTCGCGGTCTGCGCGGCACCGGTGAACGCCGTCTGGCCATGCTGCGGGAGGTTATCGGCGACGAGAACACCCGCCAGCTGGTTAAGCGTTATCGGCGGTGACAGTTCGCTGGTGATCCCCCGCTGTGCCGGTGCCCTGCGCGAGTGGCGCAACCGCTGTTTTCTCGCCGAGGTTGACAGCATGCTGGCCGATGGCGAATCATTGCGCATGGCGCTCACGGTACTCGGCCCGAAATTCGGCATCGGCAACACCCGTGCTTGGGCTATTGTGGCAAGCCGCCGTCAGGCAACCTCTCCCCCGGCACAGGGGGCACTGTTCTGATGGATTACTGCTTCACCCCCGTATCACGCACTGAGTTACGTCTCCCTGCACAATAACCCTCACAAACTTTGTGAGGGTTTTTTTATGTCTTCTTTCCGCTTCAGCCAGCGCAGCGAGTCCCGCCTGTATGGCGTTCACCCGGACCTGGTGAAACTGACCCGCCGTGCGCTGGAACTGTCTCCTGTTGATTTTGGTATCACTGAAGGCCTGCGCAGTCGGGAGCGCCAGAAACAGATGGTCGCTCAGGGCAGCAGCCAGACCCTGAACAGCCGC
>NZ_MAYS01000297.1 GCF_001756855.1 Candidatus Erwinia dacicola
TTACCGTGCGCGCCGCAGCCGATGCCGAGGTAATCGCCAAAGCGCCAGTAGTTAAGGTTGTGCTTGCAGCGGTAGTCCGGTTTGGCATAGGCCGAAGTCTCATACTGCTGATAACCGGCGGCGCTCAGCAGCTGATGCCCCTGCTCGAAAATATCCCACAGATCGTCTTCATCCCGCAGGCGCGGCGGTCGTGAGGCGAACAGCGTGTTCGGTTCAATGGTCAGTTGATACCAAGACAGGTGCGGTGGGTTGAGGGCGATTGCCTGGCGTAAATCGTCCAGCGCTTCGGCCAGCGACTGATCCGGCAGGCCGTGCATCAAGTCGAGGTTAAAGCTGCTCAGACCGAGTTCTTCCGCCAGCCTAGCGGCATGTTCTGCCTCTTCGGGACCATGAATGCGCCCCAGCCGCTCCAGCTTGGCGGCGCTGAAGCTCTGCACGCCAATCGAGATGCGGTTGATGCCCGCACGCTGATAGGCGCTGAAGCGGTCAGCTTCCACGGCGCCGGGGTTGGCTTCCATGGTGATTTCAGCCGTTGGCGACAGCGGCAGGCGCGCCTGCACACCGTCCAGCAGCATCTGCATGGCTTCGCTGCTCAGCAGGCTCGGGGTACCGCCACCAATGAAGATGGTACTGACTTCGCGTCTGCCGCCGGTCGGCGGCAGGTCGATATCCAGATCGTTCAGCAGATGCTGCGCGTACTCCTCGTGCGGCACCTCGCTTTGTAACGCATGGGAGTTGAAATCGCAGTACGGGCATTTCTGTACGCACCACGGAATGTGGATATACAGGCTTAACGGGGGCAGCTTAACCATTTTTCATGGCATCCAGCAGCAGGCTTAACGCTTTACCACGATGAGAAACCGCACGCTTTTCGTCCTTTGTCAGCTCTGCCGCCGTTTTCCCTGACTCGGGCATGGTGATGGAGGTGAGGATCATAATCCCGCCTATGGATAGAAGATCGGGTCATAGCCAAATTCACTCTGGCCTGCTTCAGCGCGCGTGATTTCACCTTCCCAGCTGCCATGGAATACCAACGGGATTGGGTCTTCAGCGTGGCGCATATAGACCAGCACGCAGTGGAACTGCTCCTGACGCTGACCATCCGGCACCGAATCCAGCGTGACCAGCAGCTTGTCGAGATTCTGCTGGTCGCTGGCGTCAAGGCCCGCGTAGCGCGCCGAGTAAATACCTGGTGCGCCGCCGAGCGCATCGACCGCCAGACCAGATTCATCGGCAATCGCTGGCAGGCCGGTGACAGCTGCCGCGTGGCGCGCTTTAAGGATGGCATTCTCAATAAAGGTCAGGCCGGTATCTTCGGCTGACTCCACGCCCAGTTCCGTCTGCGCCACGATCTCAAGGCCAAACACGACCAGCAGGTCAGATAGTTCACGAACTTTACCGTGGTTGCCGGTGGCGAGTACGACTTTTTGCATATTTAATCCACAACAAAAAAGATACATATAACCGAGAATTTTGCCCTACAGGAAAGCGGCAACCGAGTGAATCCCCGGGAGTTTACTGTAGTAAGTGACCGGGGTTCGCGAGGGCAGCCAATGCACCTGTGAGGTAAAAGGCGACGGTTAGATTAAAACTGTGCCCAACCTAAGATGTACTCTAATCCTAAGAAGTTTAGCATATAGAGGACCAGGATTACCGCCATCGCTGAGAAATCGATGCCGCCAATCGCCGGAATAATGCGGCGTACCGGGGCCATTAACGGTTCGGTTAGCTGGATCAGCACATAGTCAACCGGGTTGCGCCCTTGGCTTATCCAGCTCATCAGTGAGCGCACGATGATCACCCAGAACACCAGCACTCCGGCGGCTTTCACCAAGATCACTAGGCCGAAGTAGAGGAAGATCGGATCCTTCACGAACAGGCGCAGAAGCACAGGACCCAGCAGTACGCTGACGATATACGCAATCAGCAGGGAAGCGCTATCCAGCGGCCCGATAGAAGGGATAATGCGTCGTAGCGGTTTTACCACCGGCTGAGTGATTTTCACCACAAACTGTGAGAACGGGTTGTAGAAGTCGCAGCGTGCCCACTGCATCCAGATGCGTAGTAACAACACTTTGATATAAATCGCCATCACGGTTGTTACCAGAAAGATCAACGCTAGCATGAGGTTCCTCAGTTGTTGTGATTAGCAGCGGCCTGACCGTAGTCGCGCGCGCCGAAAATTGCAGTGCCAATACGCACCATGGTACTGCCCGCCGCGATAGCAGCAGCCATATCGTCACTCATTCCCAGCGATAGCGTGTCGACGCCGGGGTAATCCTGTTGCAGCTGCTTAAAAGCCTGCGCCATCTGCTGACATACCGCCAGCTGGCGGGCGTAGTCGCTTTCCGGCGCCGGGATTGCCATCAGCCCGCGCAGTTTCAGGCGCGGCATTTCCGCTATCTGCTGAGCAAGCGCAGGCAGGTCAGCCAGCATAATGCCTGCTTTACTCTGTTCGTCACTGATATTTACCTGAATCAGAACATTCAGTGCGGCTAACCCTGCCGGACGCTGGTCGTTAAGGCGGCTAGCAATGCGAAAACGGTCAACGGTATGGCACCAGTCAAAGTACTCCGCCACCAGACGACTCTTATTGGATTGCAGCGGACCAATAAAGTGCCAAGTGAGTGCGGGATTAGCCAGCAGGTGGATTTTATCCACTCCTTCCTGCACGTAGTTTTCGCCGAAGCAGCGCTGCCCGGCAGCCATCGCTTCTTCGATCGCGCTCGCGGGTTTGGTCTTGCTCACTGCAAGCAGAGTAATCTCTTTCAGATCGCGCCCGCACTGTGCTGCTGCCGCTGAGATCCGCAGCTGGACTCGCTGTAAGTTGTGCTCAATCGAAGTCATAGTCAGGGAAAAAATATGGATATTGAAGAAATTGTGGCCCTTAGTGTAAAGCATAATGCAGGCGATCTGCACCTTTGCAGTGGCCATTATCCCTTCTGGCGCTGTAATGGTCGCCTTGAGCTCATTGAGGCAGAGGGTGAAGGGGTAGTGACTGGAAAGCTTTGCCTTGCGCTGGCTGAGCACAGCACTAAGAGCTGGCGCGCAGCGGGCAGGTGGATTTTTCCCTGACTTTGCCGGATGGCGTGCGGCTGCGCGCCAACCTGTTTCGCCAGCGCTGTGGCCTGTCGCTGGCGCTGCGCCTGATTGCCAGCCACTGTCCGCCGCTGGGGGCGGTGCTGATCGTCGGTGCGACAGGGAGCGGCAAGTCGACTACGCTGGCGGTGCTGATTGCGGCGATGAATCAGCGGCGACGGCGGAATATCCTGACGCTGGAGGACCCGTTCGAGTTTCTGCACAGCAGCGCGCAGTTGCTGATCCAGCAGCGTGAAATGGGGCAGCACTTTACCCGCTTTGCTGATGGGCTGCGCGATGTCGAAACAATCCAGCTGGCGCTGAGACAGGGCACCTAGTGCTGGCAACGCTGCACACCCGCGGTGCCGCTCAGGCGGTAGAGCAGCTGGTGGATGTATTTCCGGGCAGCGAAAAGATATGGTATCCAGCCAGCTGGCGGGCAGTTTAGAACGTGGTGCCCTTACAGGGCGAGCTCGCCGTTCCGGTGCTTTG
>NZ_MAYS01000298.1 GCF_001756855.1 Candidatus Erwinia dacicola
ACTTTGCACGCCCATACCATTCCTGGGAACGTGGCCTGAATGAGCATACCAACGGTCTGATACGGCGCTTTTACCCCAAGGGAACCGACTTCAGTCAGGTGAGCCATCGCAAGATGGCTGAACTCGAACACATACTCAACACGCGCGGGAGAAAATCACTGGGCTATCGTTCCCCCAACGAGGTATTTTTAACGCACTTACTGGCGGCATAAGCCCCCTCGGTTTTGTTGCGTTTCAAGTGGGAATGGGGCACCGGGATTAAGCACCAAGATAACTATAACGCTTTCGCCGCCTCAGAGGCACCACAACGGTTTTTTGCACTCACATGCCGTTTCGGTCAGTTGTATATGAGGCGTGGCGGCAGTTAGATTACGCAGGGGCGTTACTAAAAGGCTAATAAACTGTAGGGGGCGATCGACGATCGCCCCGCAAAATCAAATGCCATCACCAAATTCGAAGCCTGGCACCATGCCATTAAAATGCTGATCCATATCCATGGATGGCTTATCGCTGCCCGGCTTGCCGACAATACGCGCCGGTACGCCTGCCGCGGTGGTGTGCGGCGGCACCGGCTGCAGCACCACGGATCCGGCACCGATCTTCGCGCCGCGCCCTACTTCGATATTGCCGAGGATCTTCGTACCGGCACCGATCATCACCCCTTCGCGGATCTTTGGATGACGGTCGCCGCTGGTTTTGCCGGTTCCGCCCAAGGTTACCGACTGCAGGATCGAGACATCATTTTCGATGATCGCCGTTTCACCCACAACGATGCCCGTTGCATGGTCCAGCATGATGCCGCGACCAATGGTCGCCGCCGGGTGGATATCCACCGCGAAGGAGACGGAGATTTCGTTCTGCAGGTAAACCGCCAGCGCACGGCGGTCTTCATTCCACAGCCAGTGGCCGATGCGATAAGCCTGCAGGGCGTGGAAGCCTTTCAGGTAGAGCAGCGGCGTGGAGTATTTATCCACCGCCGGATCACGCTGGCGCACCGCCTGAATATCGCAGGCGGCAGAGATGATCATCGACAGGTCCTGACGATAAGCATCCTGAATGACCTCACGAATGGCAATCGCTGGCATGATCGGATTAGCCAGCTTGTTGGCAAGCATATAGCTCAGCGCGCTGCCTAGGTCATCATGCTTTAGCAGAGTGGCGTGGTAAAAGCTGGCCAGCATCGGTTCACAATCGGCCAGCGCACGCGCTTCCATTTTGATGTTATCCCAGATCAGTTCAGACTCTACACACGGCATGGCTCACTCCCCATTAAAAATAGCGCCCGTCTGGGTGCCAGCATGACAACACGATGAATCCGGGTCAGCTCCAGCTGTTTTCGTCCTTCCTTGTGCGCCCCAGCAGGCTGGTTGCCGCTTCACGCGCATTCTTGCCACAGTACAGCACCTGATAAATCTGCTCGGTAATAGGCATTTCCACGCCGAACCGCGCAGCCAGCGCCTTCACTTCTTTGGTATTACGGAATCCTTCCACCACCTGCCCAATAGTGGCCTGTGCGCCTTCAACATCGGCACCCTGCCCCAGCATTATGCCGAAACGGCGGTTACGCGACTGATTATCGGTACAGGTGAGTACCAGATCGCCCAGCCCGGCCATGCCCATAAACGTCGTGGCATTTGCGCCCAGCGCGGCACCCAAGCGGCTCATTTCAGCCAGCCCGCGGGTAATCAGCGCGGTGCGGGCATTGGCACCAAAACCAATACCATCCGACATGCCAGCGCCGATAGCGATAACGTTTTTCACCGCTCCGCCCAGCTGCACGCCGATAAAATCAGGGTTGTTATACACGCGGAAGCTTTTACCGCAGTGCAGCAGCTCCTGCAGCTCTTCGGCAAACTGCGTATCCGTCGCTGCCAGCGCAATCGCCGTTGGCAGACCAGCGGCCAGCTCTTTGGCGAAAGTCGGGCCGGAAATCACCGCCAGCGGAATATCGTCACCGACGATCTCACGCGCCACGTCTTGCAACAAGCGCCCCGTCTCCTTTTCCAGACCTTTCGTAGCCCACACAATGCGCGAATCTGCGCGCAGATGCGGCTTAATCTGTTGCAGCACGTCACCAAACACGTGGCTTGGCACTACCACCAGCAAGTCGCGGCTGGCTGCAATCGCCGCAGCGAGGTCGGTTTCAAGGTGGAGCGTATCGGGGAAAGGGACATCGGGAAGGAAAGCGGTGTCACAGCGGTCGGCCTGCAGCTGCGCCTGGTGCTGCGGGTTATGGCCCCACAGCACTACATCGTGGCCGTTACGCGCCAGCGTAATCGCCAAAGCGGTACCGTACGAGCCGGCACAGATGACGCTCGTTGAAGCATGAAGGCTACGCATTAAGCGTCCTGCTGCTATGCTGACCTTTACCTTCAGACTGCTGCAGATAGTTCATGAACAGCGCGTCAAAGTTAACCGGTGCAAGGTTCAGCTGCGGGAAGGTACCGCGTGATACCAAGCTGGTGATGCACTCGCGTGCATACGGGAACAGAATATTCGGGCAGTAAGCGCCCAAGCAATGCGCCATCTGCGTGCCTTCGATATCACCGATAGAGAAGATACCTGCCTGCTGTACTTCACACAGGAACGCAGAGTCTTCGCCGACGGTTGCGGTCACAGTGATGCGCAGTACCACTTCATACACATCGTCAGCCAGCTGGCTTGACGCGGTGTCGAGGTCCAGTTTTACTTCCGGTTCCCATTCTTTCTGAAAAACCTGTGGCGCGTTAGGCGCTTCAAAAGAGATATCTTTGGTGTAGATACGCTGGATCTGGAAAGACATATCGGTGTTGTTCTGTTCTGACATGGTACGTAATCCTATCGGTTAATAATCCGTTATTGAGCTGCAGCAATAGTCAGGGAAAGTGCGCCAGATGCGCAGCCTTCCCTTATTTTAACAGCGGCTCAAGGCCATCACGACCGTCAAGTGCAAACAGGTCGTCACAGCCGCCGATGTGCTGCGCATCAATAAAAATCTGAGGCACCGTGGTCTGGCCGCTTCGTTTAATCATTTTCTCACGCAGGTGAGCATTCCCGTCAATCGGAATCTCTTTGAAATTCACGCCTTTCTGGCTCAGTAGGGCTTTCGCCCGATGGCAAAAAGGACAGGTTGCTTTGGTGTAGATCTCAACGTTAGCCATGCTGGCCCTCCAGTAATCTTATGTGCGCGCGGTTTATCTACTGCTCACCAGAGGCAGATTATCGCCACTCCAGCCGGATACACCCTCTTTCAGCACGTAAACCTGTTCATAGCCTGCAGCATTCAGCTGCGCCGCAGAATCGGATGCGGAGGTGCCGGTAGCACACACCACGATCAGCGGTTGGGCTTTATATTTTTCCAGCTCGCCGAAGCTACCTTTCTTGATATCTGCGGCCAGCATATTAATCGCAGTAGAAATATGACCCTTGCGGTAATCATCGCGTCCACGCACGTCCACTACCACGGCTTCTTCTTTGTTAATTAAACGGGTCGCCTCACCACGGCTAATTACTTTTACCTTCGAGAACATGCCGTTAACAGTGGTTACGATCACCAAAACCAGCAGAATAACCCACGCCAGAGCTAAAATGGTGTGATTGCCTGCGAACTGCATAATATCTTGCATGAGGGGTAACAACTCCCGAAAGGTTTAATAAGCTAAAACAAGGCTTCCGAGTATACCTGCCAAGAGTGCCATGTACAGTCGCGTAGAGCCTCAGAGTAATGTTTTCTGCGACAGATTACAAAAAAGTTGCCTTAAGTGAAAGCAGCTTGTTGTACAATCAAGACTTTTTGTAGCATCGGCTCTGGCGGAATTGTTACCGTCAGTAATAGAAAACCAGCGCGAGATGGCTGGTAAGCTGCTGTTCATCGTGGAATAATCCGAGGCTATGAGGGGAAAAGCGACAGTCCTACATTCATGGACCCCGCGTAAACAGCAGGTTGCTACCCTGCCACTGCGTGCAAGCATGTCCAATCTGGCAGTCGGGGTACTCTGTACCAGTGCACTGCTGTTCTCTTTTTTCGCTCTCGCGACAGAAGACAACAAATCTCAGCTGCAAAGTATTCAACAGGATATCGCGGCAAAAGAGAAAAGCGTCAGGCTGCAAAAGCAGCAGCACAGCAAGCTTCTTGACCAGCTACAGAGCCAAGAGAAGGTCATTGCCCAGGCCGGCTACCAGCTGCGCGACACGCGGAGCAGCCTCACCACGCTGAATAAAAAGATTTCCGCGCTTACCGCCTCCGTCAATAAACTCCAGCAGCAGCAAACCCAGCAGGAATCTATTTTTGCTGAGCAGCTGGATGCCGCCTTCCGCCAAGGCCAGCACAGTGGGCTGCAGCTGATTTTCAGCAATGAAGAGAGCCAGCGCAGCGAACGTATGCTGGCTTATTTTGGCTATCTCAATGAGGCGCGCCAGAAATCGATTGAAGACCTGAAGCAAACGCGCCGCGATCTCTCTGCGCAGAAAGCCAGCCTAGTTGATAAGCAGACCCAGCAGAAGTCGCTGTTAGCACAGCAGCAGTCGCAGCAGGCAACGTTGGAAAGCGCTCGCCAGGCGCGCAAGAAAACTATCACCATGCTCGAATCCTTGCTGGAGAAAGATCAGGCCCAGCTGGTTGAGCTGCGTCAGAATGAAAGCCGCCTGCAGGATAAAATCGCCAGTGCCGAACGCGAAGCTAAGGCACGGGCAGAACGTGAAGCGCGCGAGGCTGAAAAAGCTCGCCAGCGTGAGGCGCAGGCGAAGAGCAAAGGCACCACCTATAAACCGACCGACAGCGAGCGTTCGCTGATGTCGCGCACAGGCGGCCTTGGTCGCCCGGGCGGTCAGATGGTCTGGCCGATCCGCGGCAGCATTGAACACCGCTTCGGTGAGCAGCTGCAGGGAGAACTGCGCTGGAAGGGACTGGTGATTGACGCGCCGGAAGGCACCGAAGTCAAAGCGATTGCCGATGGCCGCGTGCTGATGGCCGACTGGCTGCAGGGCTACGGCTTGGTGGTGGTGGTCGAGCACGGCAAAGGCGATATGAGTCTGTATGGTTATAACCAGAGTGCGCTGATGAGCGTGGGTACCAAGGTACGTGCAGGGCAGCCTATCGCGCTGGTCGGCACCAGCGGTAGGCGTGGCACGCCGTCACTCTATTTCGAAATCCGCCGTCAGGGACAGGCAGTCAATCCACTACCGTGGTTAGGAAGATAGTTTTGTTTCAACTCCGAAAACTCAGCGATCTTCTGGTCACCATCGTGATGGTCAGCCCGGTGTACGCCGGTAAACTTTCGATTGTCATTGATGATTTTGGCTATCGCCCCGAGCAGGAAAATCGAGTATTACAGATGCCTGCGGCCATCTCTGTCGCGGTGCTGCCCAACGCCCCACACGCCCGTGAGATGGCGACCAAAGCCTACCAGCGCGGCCACGAGGTGCTGATCCACCTGCCGATGGCCCCGCTTAGTAAACACAAACAGCCACTCGAAAAAAACACGCTGAGCCCGGATATGTCGAGCGAGGAGATTGCACTCATCGTGCATGAAGCCGTCGTCGATGTGCCGTTTGCCGTTGGGCTCAACAATCATATGGGTAGCGCGATGACTTCCAGCTTGCCGGGAATGCAGAAAGTGATGCAGGTGCTCGATCGCTACAATTTCTACTTCCTCGACAGCATGACCATCGGCAACAGCCATTCGACCCACGCCGCCGTAGGCACCAGCGTGAAGGTGATCAAGCGCCGCGTATTCCTTGACAATACGCAGAACGAGGCCGATATTCGCCAGCAGTTTACCCGTGCGGTGCGCCTAGCGCAGCGCGATGGCTCCGCGATCGCCATCGGCCACCCGCATCCGACCACGGTGCGCGTGCTGCAGCAGATGCTGCTGATGTTGCCCGCCGATATTATCCTAGTGCGCCCCAGCCAGCTGCTGAATGAGCCGCAACGCGGCAGCAATCGCCCTCTGCCGGCAGAAAAACCGCAGCCGCGTAATCCGTTCCGCGGCGCAGAAGTGTGCAAGGTGACGGTTAAACCGGTGCCGGTCACGCGTGCGCTGGGCGTGATCGCTGACAGCATCAGCAACAGCCCGCTGGTGCAAAGCCTGAAGAAAAATTTTTTCGGAAAATAGCTGATGCGGGCCAGACATGCCTAGCCCCTTCGAATACATCAACCCTGATGGCTAGCTCCAGTCGAGGATCACTTACCCTGAATGCCCGGAGCGCATTTCATCAAAGCCCTGCTGGAAGGCAGTAATCGGATAGCGGTGGGTGATTACCGGGGCCAAATCCAGCCCGAACTGCAGCAGCGCGGCTATTTTATACCAGGTTTCGAACATCTCTCTGCCGTAGATCCTTTAATAAACAGCCCCTTGAAGATCACCTGATTCCAGTTGATCGCCATTGAGGCAGGGGGGATTCATCACGTCGAGCGTGGCGCAAAAACCGGCCGGAACGCCGGATATCTCCAGCCCGACGTCAAACCTTTCAGTCATGCCGAGTTCCGTCATCACCTGCGGCAGATTTTCATGGCTGACATTAACTGCCCGCGTAACACCCATCTTGCGCGCTAGCTCCAGCCGGTACTTGATGGTTATGAGATTGAATCGCCTCTTCT
>NZ_MAYS01000299.1 GCF_001756855.1 Candidatus Erwinia dacicola
TGTAAGGGCGCTACGTTCCACCACTGGCTGCTGAACGGGCAGCGCAGTATGCGCGGCGTACGCATGAACACCCTCGGCTGGTTTGACTTCAAATCTGTCTAGTTCGCGCCGCCGGAATCATGACGCTTTCGCCCTGTTGACGAAGCCTCTACAATTAAGCCGCGATTAGCGGCCCACCCTACTGAAGGAATGTCACGTGTTGAAAAGAATACTGCCTCTGCTGGTGCTGTTTTCCCTGCCTGCCTTCGCGGCGAAAGAGACGCTGACGGTTTACACCTATGACTCCTTCTCCACCGACTGGGGCCCCGGCCCGGCGATTAAAAAAGCGTTCGAAGCGCAGTGCAACTGCGAGCTGAAATACGTGGCACTGGAGGATGGCGTATCGCTGCTCAACCGGCTACGTATGGAAGGCAAAAACAGCAAGGCCGACGTGGTGCTGGGGCTGGATAACAACCTCCTGGACGCCGCCGAAAAGACCGGGCTGTTTGCCCCGGCCAGCGTCAACACCAACAGCAGCACGGTGCCGGGCGGCTGGCACAACAGCACCTTCGTACCTTTTGACTACAGCTGGTTCGCCTTCGTTTATGACAAAACCAAACTGCAAAATCCGCCAAAAGGCCTGAAAGAGCTAGTGGAGAGCGACCGACCGCTGAAGATCATTTACCAGGATCCGCGCACCAGCACGTTGGGCCTCGGCCTGCTACTGTGGATGCAGAAAGTATTCAGCGCTGACAGCCCACAGGCGTGGCAGAAGCTGGCGAAGAAAACCGTCACCGTTACCAAAGGCTGGAGCGAAGCCTATGGCCTATTTCTGAAAGGGGAGAGCGATATGGTGCTGAGCTACACCACCTCCCCGGCTTATCACCTGATTGCCGAGAAGAAAGATCGGTACGCCGTCGCTAACTTCAGCGAAGGGCACTATTTACAGGTAGAGATCGCCGGGCAGCTGACGGCCAGCAAGCAGCCTGAACTGGCACAGCAGTTTATGCAGTTCATTTTGACGCCCGCTTTCCAGGATACTATCGCCACCGGCAACTGGATGTACCCGGCGATCAAGATCACCCTGCCTTCTGGTTTCGACACCCTGACCGTGCCAGCCACCTCCCTGCAGTACAGCGCCCGGGACGTGGCGAGCCAGCGCAGCAGCTGGATTAGTGCATGGCAACGCGCCGTCAGCCAGTAATTCCTGGCTGGCTTCTGCCCGGCGCGATTGCCGCGCTGCTGCTGATCGGTGTGGCGCTGCTGGCGTTTTTTGCCCTGTGGCAGAATGCGCCCGCCACCGACTGGCGCGCACTCTGGCAGGACAGCTATCTGTGGCACGTGCTGCGCTTTTCCTTCGGCCAAGCGCTGCTCTCGGCGCTGCTGTCGGTGCTGCCGGCGATTGCGCTGGCGCGGGCGCTATATCGTCGCCGCTTTCCCGGGCGCGCTACCCTGCTGCGGCTGTGCGCCATGACGCTGGTGCTGCCGGTGCTAGTCGCCGTGTTTGGCATTCTCAGCGTCTATGGTCGCAGTGGCTGGCTGGCACAGCTCTGCGCCCTGCTCGGCATCAATTATTCGTTCACGCCTTACGGCCTGCAGGGCATCCTGCTGGCGCACGTCTTCTTTAATCTACCGCTGGCCACGCGCCTGCTTTTGCAGGCCTTGCAGCAGATCCCCGGCGAACAGCGTCAGCTTGCTGCCCAGCTGGGCCTGGGCGGCTGGGCGCATTTTCGCCTTGTCGAATGGCCGTGGCTGCGGCGGCAGATCCTGCCCGCGGGTGCACTGATCTTTATGCTGTGCTTTGCCAGCTTCGCGACGGTTCTGTCGCTTGGCGGCGGACCGCAGTCCACCACCATCGAGCTGGCGATTTTCCAGGCGCTGAGCTTTGACTACGACCCGGGCCGGGCCGCGCTGCTCGCGCTATTGCAGATGGTCTGCTGCCTGGGGCTGGTGATGCTGAGCCAGCGTCTGAGCAAGGTCATTCCAGCGGGCAGCGACAGCCTAGGCGACTGGCGTAATCCACAGGACAGCTGGCGCGCGCGCCTGCTCGACGGCGCGCTGATCGCGCTGGCGCTGCTGCTGATCCTGCCGCCGCTGCTGGCGGTGGTCGCTGACGGGCTTAATCAGGGCTTCAGCGGCGTGTTGCAGAAAGCCGCGCTGTGGCAGGCGACGTTCACCTCGCTGCGCATCGCCCTCGGGGCCGGGTTGTTGAGCGTGCTGCTGACGGTGATGCTGCTGTGGAGCAGCCGCGAGCTGCGCCTGCGTCAGCATCCGCTGTGGGGTCAGGCGCTGGAGCTGAGCGGCATGCTGGTCCTCGCCATGCCCGGCATTGTGCTGGTGACCGGCTTTTCCCTGCTGCTAAATCAGAGCGTCGGGCTGCCGGAGTCGGCGGACGGCATCGTCATTTTCACCAATGCGCTGATGGCAGTGCCGTATGCCATGAAGGTGCTGGAAAACCCGCTGCGCGACATCGCCAAGCGCTACAACCGCCTGTGTTTATCGCTGGATATTCGCGGCTGGAACCGCCTGCGGTTGATCGAGCTGCGCGCCCTGAAACGCCCGTTGGCGTTGGCGCTGGCCTTTGCCTGCGTGCTGTCGATTGGTGATTTCGGTGCGGTGGCGCTGTTTGACAACGAGCACTTCCGCACGCTGCCGTTCTACCTCTATCAGCAGATAGGTTCGTACCGCAGCAGCGACGGCGCAGTGACGGCCCTGCTGCTGCTGCTGCTCTGCATCCTGCTGTTTACCGTGATTGAAAAACTGCCGGGGCACCATGTTAAGCCTGACTAATCTCACCTATCTGTATAACCACCTGCCGATGCGCTTCACCTTCAGCGCGCAGGCGGGCGAACGGTTGGCGATCCTCGGCCCGAGCGGCGCAGGCAAAAGCACCCTGCTGAGCCTGCTGGCCGGCTTCCTGCCCATCAGCGGCGGCAATCTGCAGCTGAACGGCAGCGACCATAGCGCGACGCCTCCGGCGCAGCGCCCGGTGTCGATGTTGTTTCAGGAGAACAACCTGTTTCCACATCTGACGGTGGCGCAGAATATCGGCCTTGGCCTGCATCCCGGGTTGAAGCTCAGCCACCAGCACAAGCAGGAGTTACAGAATATCGCCCAGCGAGTCGGGCTGACGAATGAGCTACAGCGCCTGCCGCATCAGCTCTCCGGCGGTCAGCGCCAGCGTGCGGCCCTCGCCCGCTGCCTAGTGAGACAACAGCCGATCCTGCTGCTCGACGAGCCGTTCTCCGCCCTCGATCCGGCCCTGCGTAAAGAGATGCTGGCGCTGGTAGATGAGGTCTGTACCGAGCGCAATATCACGCTGCTGATGGTGTCGCACAGCATTGAAGATGCCGCGACCATCGCGCCGCGCGGCCTGCTGATAGTTGACGGAAGGGGTTACTGGGATGGCAGCACCGCGCTGTTGCAGCGCGGTGCCGTGCCGGAAGCGGCGGTACTCGGTGTGACTTTAGAAAAACACATCCCATAATAGATGGCAGAACATCCGCATCATCGGGTGGAACTGAATCGCGGTAAAGCTGGCTATCGCCAGCACGGCTACCAGCGGTGCAGGGGCCCTTTAAACTGCCAGCCGATAAAATAGGAGATCCAGTCACCGAGCAGGCAACCTATTGTCTCCACCGCCAATGCAGGATAGAGCCGGTCGAATCCGTCAAGGTGGTGTAAATTCACTTACAGCCTTCCTGTCCGGTAATGGGCCTGTTA
>NZ_MAYS01000300.1 GCF_001756855.1 Candidatus Erwinia dacicola
TAGTTGACCACTACACATCCATTAAGCAGCTAGCGTCCATGTTTTGCCTTTGCCTCCATCCTAGTAAGCATCCTGAGTGCCCTGCCAACCAAGCCTGTGCGCTTCATCCTGAAGTGAAATATCCTATTTAGCTACGAATGTAGACTAACCAGTCCGTCTTACAAGGTAAGAAACGTAATTTTTACCCTGTTTTTTATTTTTTTATAATTTCATAAAAAAAGCAAAAAATCTATTTTTATTGAGTGTCAAATGCAGAAAGTGCTGCCAGCAGCAATGGTCTGTGTTTCACAGAGGAAATCGAGACCGCGTCTTACCGGGCGCTTTATCACCATACAGGGTATAATCAGCGCAATTGCCCTTTTTATTCTGGAGTATCTATTTTGTCTGGCTGGAATTATCACGTCACCCATTTTGTCACCAGCGCCCCTGATATCCGTCACCTGCCTGTCGATACCGGCATCGAAGTGGCTTTTGCCGGGCGTTCTAACGCGGGTAAATCCAGCGCACTGAATACGCTGACGAACCAGAAAGCCCTCGCGCGTACCAGTAAAACGCCGGGTCGTACGCAGCTTATTAACCTATTTCAGGTGGCCGAGGGCTATCGCTTGGTCGACCTGCCAGGCTATGGTTATGCGCAGGTCCCGGAAGAGATGAAATTGAAATGGCAGCGTTCGCTGGCAGAGTATCTGCGCGAGCGCGTCTGTCTGAAAGGACTGGTGGCGCTGATGGATATTCGTCACCCGCTGAAAGACCTCGATCACCAGATGGTCATGTGGGCGATCCAGAGCGGCATTGAAGTGCTGATACTGCTGACCAAGGCCGATAAGCTGGCCTCGGGTGCGCGCAAGGCGCAGCTCAACGCCGTACGTGAAGAGGCTAAGACCTTCCTCGGCACCGTGGAAGTTGAAGCATTCTCATCGCTGAAGAAAATCGGCGTGGATAAGCTGAGCCAGAAGCTCGACAGCTGGTATCGCGATCTGCCACCGGCCACGGAAGACGATATTCCGGCTGAATAAGCCCCCGCTTCACCAAGTTAGGCGTTTCTGGCCCCCCTGCGCAATCGGTATAAACACCGCACAAAATCCCAGATAGCGCCCAACAAAAAAGCCCCAGTCATTAGCGACTGGGGCGGCTAAATATTCAGCCAAATCCGATTACGTGAAGTAAAATGTCTTAAGGACAGAATATCTTACCTCTGTACCTTACGACCCCAACTTTACATGATTTTCTGAGCGCTAAAAAGTTTTTTTGTAGTTAATTTTCAGAAAACGGCAGCCGTAATCCTACTCAGGTCACATTCTGAGGGTCATGCTGTAGCTTAATTACAAAAAAAGTATTTTGCCTGAGAAGCTTAGGTGATTTTCTGAACGCAGGGTGCAGGAATGGGCCGCTGAACCGATTAAAGCTACGAATTAAAGCTACGAATTTCTTATGGGTTACTGCACGCTGCTGATTTGCTGAAAAAACAGCAGCGTGCAGTTGGGGATAACTTAGTGCGCCTGATCCCAGTTGTCTCCCACGCCGATATCCACGCGCAGCGGCACATCCAGTTTCATACTGCCTTCCATCAGCTCACGGATTTTCGCTGACGCAACGTCGACCAGATCGGTCTGCACCTCAAACACCAGTTCATCGTGTATCTGAATGATTATTTTGATCTGCGGGATTTCCTGCGAGGACAGCCATTCATCGACCGCAATCATCGCACGTTTAATAATATCCGCAGCGGTTCCCTGCATCGGGGCGTTGATTGCCGCACGCTCCGCAGCTTTACGGCGCATCGCATTGCTGACTTTAATGTCGGGTAGATACAAACGGCGACCATCCAACGTCTCGACATAGCCCTTCTCTGCCGCCAGTTCGCGGGTGCTTCTCATATACTGCAATACGCTAGGATAGCGCTCGAAATAGAGGTCCATATATTTCTTCGCTTCACCGGCACCAATATTCAGCTGGCGCGACAGCCCGAATGCGCTCATACCGTAGATCAGACCAAAGTTAATCGCCTTGGCGCTGTTGCGCTGTTCGCCGCTAACCTTATCCAGCGCCACGCCAAAGACTTCGGCGGCGGTGGCGCGGTGAATATCCTGCTCGCTGGCAAAGGCGGTCAGCAGCCCTTTATCCTGCGACAAATGCGCCATAATACGCAGCTCAATCTGCGAGTAGTCGGCTGCAACAATGCGGCTGCCCTTCGGCGCAATAAATGCTTGGCGGATACGGCGTCCTTCATCATTGCGGACCGGGATGTTTTGCAGGTTCGGATCGCTGCATGAGAGGCGCCCGGTTGCCGTCACTGTCTGGTGATAGGAGGTGTGCACGCGGCCGCTGTGCGGATTGATCATCAGCGGCAGCTTGTCGGCATAGGTCGATTTCAGCTTTGAAAGCCCGCGATGCTCCAGAATTACCTTCGGCAGCGGATAGTCCAGCGCCAGTTCGGCTAACACTTCCTCATTGGTGGACGGCGCCCCACCCGGGGTTTTCTTGGTGGGTTTAATACCCTGCTTTTCAAACAGGATGGTCTGCAGCTGCTTCGGAGAGGAGAGGTTAAACGGCTCGCCCGCCAGCTCGTGTGCTTTCAGCTCCAGCTCGGCCAGACGAGTTCCCAGCTCCTGCGAGTGCGCGACCAAGATGTTTTGATCGATCAGCACGCCGTTGCGCTCAATACGCGAAATAACTGGCACCAGCGGCATCTCTACCTGCTCAAAGACGTTTTTTGGCCCCTGCTCTTTTTCAAGTTCCGTCCACATTTTCAAATGCAGCTGCAGCGTAACGTCGGCATCTTCCGCGGCGTAGTGTGCGGCCTGCTCAAGCGCTATCTGGTTAAAGGTCAGCTGATTCTTGCCTTTGCCGGCGATCTCCTCAAAGGTCACCGTTTTATGGCTTAACCAGCACGCGGCCAAGCTGTTCATATCATGGCGGCCAGCCACGCTGTTCAGCGCGTAGGACTCCAGCATGGTATCGAACTGAATGCCCTGTAGCTGGATACCGTAGTTATCCAGCACGCCACGGTCATACTTCAGGTTCTGCCCTGCCTTCAGCGCTTTTGGATCTTCCAGCAGCGGTTTCAGACACTCCAGCACGGCTTTACGATCCAGCTGCACCGGCGCATCAAGATAGTCGTGCGCTACCGGGAGATAGGCAGCCTCGCCCGGCGCGGTGGCAAATGACAGGCCGATGATATTGGCGCTGAGGGTGTCCAGCGAGTCCGTTTCCAGATCGAAGGAGAACAGGTTGCTGTCCTGTAATTTTTTCAACCAGCAGGTGAAGGTCTCGTCATCAAGAATGGTGACGTAGCCGTCAGAGGAGAGCACGCGGGTGGTCTCTTCTGCTGCCAGCTGGCTTTCCGCCGCTGCCAATTTTTTGGTAGAGGGATTGCCTTTATTACCCTGCAGCCATTTGCCCTTTTCGAGGTCAACAATCCAGCGTTTGAATTCGTAATGTTTAAATAACCCCTCCAGCTCTTCGACGGCGGGTTCTTTAACCGTCAGCTTATCGCAGGTCAATTCCAGCTCAACGTCGGTTTTAATCGTCGCCAGCTGATACGAGAGGAAGACCATCTCCTTATTTTGTTCCAGCTTGGCTGCCATGGTTTTTGCCCCGCGGAAGGTCAGGGTCGCGACTTTATCCAGATTGTCATAGATATCTTTTACGCCGCCTAATCCCTGCAGCAGCGCCTGCGCGGTTTTTTCACCGACGCCAGCAACCCCCGGAATGTTATCCGAGGAGTCACCCATCAGGGCGAGGAAATCAATAATCAGCGACGGCGGGATACCATATTTCTCTTCCACTTCATCCGGGCCAAGAATGGCATTATTCATGGTGTTAATCAGCATGATATTCGGCGACACCAGCTGGGCCATGTCTTTATCACCCGTGCTGATCAGCACAGGTTTGCCCATCTTCTCTGCCGCCAGCGCCAACGTGCCGATGACGTCATCGGCCTCTACGCCGGAAATAGCCAGCAGCGGCAAGCCCATCGCTTTGACCATGGTATGCAGCGGTTCAATCTGCGCATGCAGATCGTCCGGCATCGGCGGGCGATGTGATTTGTACGCTTCAAATAATTCGTCGCGGAAGGTTTTACCCTTGGCATCAAATACCACGGCCACATGACTAGGCTTATATTGCAGCAGCAGGCTGCGCAACATATTTAATACGCCGTACATTGCACCGGTGGGCTCGCCTACGCTATTGGTCAGTGGAGGGAACGCGTGATAAGCACGGTACAGGTAGGAAGATCCATCTACCAGAATCAGTGGGTTTTCTGCAATTTGAGCCATAAGTCGTCACGTTCTTCTTGGGTTTTGATTGAGGGTAAGAATGCCACAGCTCACTATAAAAGATGAAATCACAACGACGAATAATCATCACATAGTGGTGTTTTTGCGCAGCGCTTTGCATTGATTATCTGTGGATAAGTTTGTGCATAAATTTAATAACGATTAATTAATAGCAGACAAACCCGCAAAAAATAAATTAAATAAACCTTTAAAATCATGTAGTTAGTTTATCTTATTGGGATTATCCTTAGATTTTACGGCGTTAGCGAGATGTGGATATAAGTTGGTATCACCAAGCATCGACGCGCGATCTCCGTCTGATGAAAGGACACTTTTACGACAAATATTTTGCAAGGCGGGAAGAAAAAACGCCGGGCGTGCCAGCGTTTAGTTGTACTCTTCGCAGGTTT
The DNA here is from genome assembly GCF_001756855.1 of Candidatus Erwinia dacicola. Lineage (GTDB taxonomy): Bacteria > Pseudomonadota > Gammaproteobacteria > Enterobacterales > Enterobacteriaceae > Erwinia > Erwinia dacicola. The sequence goes on from NZ_MAYS01000300.1 coordinate 4,691, forward strand.
ACTTCTGAGTAATCAGGAACTTCACCACGTTGGCATACTGCTGAACAAAGTTATCCATGGAGCTGGTATCCAAGCCACCGTTGTTAACCATGTATTTGCCGTTAACGAACATCGCAGGCACGCCGCGCAAGTTGACATCGGCTGCCACTTTCTCCTGCTGTGCAACCAGCGATTTCACCACGAAGCTGTTCCAGGCAGCATCATAGGCTTCCGGCGTGATACCTGCTGCCTTGACGAAGACGTCCTTCAGGCTGGTCGGATCGGTAATGGTCTGGCTTTTCTGGATACCATCGAAGATAGGTGCAGTCACTTTATCTTCCACGCCCAGCGCCATAGCGACAGTCCATGCTTGGGTAACGGTTTTACCCATCTCGCCGCCGAGGAATTCAACGTGGTATTTGGTCACTTTAGCGTTCGCCGGCAGGACTTTCTTCACAGCATCACTTACGTGCCAGACATGCTCGAACTCATAGCAGTGTGGGCAAAAGAACGAGAAGAACTCGAGAACCTGTGGCTCACCGGTTACAGGCTTGTCCATAGTCACGTATTGCTGACCATCGGTAAATTGTGCAGCTGAAGCGCTAAATGCCAGAACCATACCGACGAGCGCAAACCAAATCTTTTTCATCGCGAAACTCTCTCCATAAAAACTTAATAGGCGAACCAAAGGCGATCACACCTAGAATACAAGTGTCAGCTGCAGCGGAGACTCCTGCAACAGCTTATCCTGTTCGTTAAAAATTGAAATCTGTCGGCGCCAGAAATCCTCATCTGTCATCCACGGAAAACTGTCTGGGAAGGCCGGACAACCCACGCCAGATAATAAACTATCCGCATAGCACGTAAAGGCTCAATCAGTGACAATTAGTGAGCGTCGAATTCGCAGAACTCACCGTATGCTTCCAGCAGGATATCCCACTGCAGGCGCTGTTCCTGACGGTTACCGCTTACCAGCATCCACAGATCCTCCACAGCCGGGCCATTACGGGCATCGTCGAGATCGACAAATAACGAGCCATCGCGCCATAAAATATTGCAGGGGTGACAGTCACCGTTTAGGCGCAAAGGCTGCCACTGAGTATTCCAGCAGTTTTGTGAAGTTGTGCGCAGGCGTTCAATACTGGCGAGTAAATCCACTTTCAGTTTCGACGGCACCAGCGCGCTGTCGATAAAAATCTGCAGCGGTTCGTCGATGTACGCCTGCAAACCAATAGTTGGCTGTTGGCTGAACAGCTTGCGTTGCCCAACCTGATGAATGCGTCCGAGGAAACGCCCTACCCACTCCAGATGGTCGTAATTATCAGTCTCATACTGTCGGCCACCTAGGCTGGGAAACACCGCATGCCAGAAGCCCTGGTGCCGATAGAGCATCAAGCCATTGAGTTCCAACGGTGCGGCGATGGGGATTTCGTCGGCAAACAGTTCGCTGGCAAACTGATGCTCTTCCTCTATTTGCCCCTGAGACCAGCGCTGTGGACGGTAGAACTTAGCGACGTAACGGCGTTTATCATCATCAACTGATAGACGCGATTTTCATAGCTATTCAGCGCCGTCAGGCCAGACTCCACACGTAGCCCGGTCTCCCACAGTGCATGAACGGTAGCATGCCTACTGCGTGAGCTCGTCTGCTACGCAGCCGAAGTCCTTTCCACCCTCATCGCCGTATTTTATACTGCCTTCCATGTAGATACCGCGACCTGCAAAGCTCCTGTTCCAGCACGATGAGGGTTGGGAACGCTTTCTTGAGAAGAATGGTCATCAGCTCAGCGACTGGACCAAACGCCCTGTCGAACGCATGCTTGCCTGCGGTAGGTCGAGTTCGTCAAGGTAGTGTAAATTCAGA
>NZ_MAYS01000301.1 GCF_001756855.1 Candidatus Erwinia dacicola
CTATCTGGCGATGGTAGCTTGGTTAAGGCTTCACCCCGCCGCTTTTCGATGTAGAACCGTTCTTTTTGAGTGAGATGTTTTCCCTGCATGCAACAGGCTCTCCAGTAGGGCCAGAACGGTGATTTTATCCGGGGCTGGCCAGTGGGTCACTTTGTTGCGTTTCGAGTGGAAATTGGGCCATGCATTCACCTGAATGTTAAATTTTTGCTAAATTCCAATAAGTATCAAATATTAAGATATCTGACACCCCTCTAAAACAGCATAAAAGCAGGTTTCAAAAATCGTATTTCGTGAATTATGATACCATGAGGTATCAAAAACGATAAGTGAGACTAAAAATGGCGTTACTGGGGTACGCACGGGTATCAACCAGCCATCAAAAGCTGACGCATCAAATTTCGGAGCTGAAAAATGCCGGGGTGCGGGAAGATCGTATCTTTACAGACATGATGACAGGCGCAACTGATGAGCGGGAAGGATTACAGCGGCTGCTGGCCCGGGCAGAGAAAGACGACGTAATCCTCTGCACAAATAATGGACCGACTGGGGCGCAACACAGCTGACATGATCCGTGTAGTTGACGGCTGTTACAAAAAGGGGATTGCCATCCGGTTCCTGGAAAACGGCCTCAGTACAGAGGGGACGATGGGCAAAATGGTTATCCAAATCCTTGCGGCCGTAGCTGAAGCGGAGCATGAGCGTATTCTGGAGCGGACGAATGACGGCAGAATCGCAGCACTTGCGGCAGGCGTAAAATTTGGCAGGAAGAACCATCCACGAACGCCAGTAGCGCTGACGCTTATCTTACAGGGAGAAGCTCTGAGCAGAGTGACAGAAAAAACAGGGATATCCCGGGCGACGTACTTTCGATTAAAAAGAAAAATAAAAAACGATGCTAAAAATGCACCTCTTTCTCAATAAAATTCAATTTGTTATTTAAAGAATGTGGGACTTTTGGAGGAAATCGGCGCAGAACCCCATATAGCGTCGCTTTTAATAATGGATGTTGTAACTATAATTTATATTATTGCGTAAAGTGTCGCTGTCGAAACCTTTTGTCTCCGACCCATTAACTTCTTCGTCGCTGTAAGCAAGATGCTTAAGGACGTCTGACAGGGAAGGGGGGTTTGTGGGACCATTAAGCCCGTAACCGGCTTTGCCGGGCTGACGACGCCAGATAGCCTCCGTGCCGGCCTGAATGATTTCTGGCGCCTCCATGCCGCTGACGCGGCATCCAGAAGGCGTATCCTGCTAATTGATTTCTTCTAGGATTTCAACAACAGAGAGATGATACGTCATGTCGCCCATACCCACTCGATGGTTAGGAGATTGAATCGCCTCTTCTGAGAGCCCCAACCATGAATGTCAGAACAAACTATCCCTTTGATGCGGCGCTCGTGCGTAGGTTTAAGTATAAAAATGCAGTTTTTGTCGTGTTTTTAACCGGAAAGCCATTTTTCAGGCACACTGATCCAGCTTAGGCATCCGCATCCGCAGCCATCGCCTTTTCTCCATTCCACGCAGCCTTTCCGACAGTCATGCCATCGCCTGCGTTCCTGCCTGAGCGCCGGCAAAACGCCGTCGGCCCTTGCACAGGATGCACTGGTACGAGTCGGTACCC
>NZ_MAYS01000302.1 GCF_001756855.1 Candidatus Erwinia dacicola
CATGATTACCTATTATTCAATAAATTCAACAAAGCCTATCATACTTTAAAACAAATCAGGTCTAAAATCTTATAATCAGCATTTATTTTCTAAAAACAGCTCTCCAAGCATAGAAACTAAAGCACCAGCAGGAATAAATAACCCCTAGACCTTCAACTCGCCGATATATTTCCCATTGCCTCAATGACTTCTTGAACTTATTTCTAGATATTGATCCGGGCATAATCCTGTACTGAGTAAGTACTTTGTTATAAGGAACAGCTTTAACATCTAATTTAAGAATTTTAAGCCACAAAGCATAGTCTTGGCCAGTTCGCAGCAAAGGCATAGTAAGATCTGGAAAAACAGCACGTCTTAGGATAACTGTCGAACAGCCTAAAGTAGCTTTCTTTTTGAGCATATCCTGATAACCTAAAGGGGAAACTTGATGAGTATCAACATTAATGTTTAATTTTTTACCCTCATCGGATATTAACTCATACGCTGTAAATGAAAAATCAATATTATCACCCATAAATGTGACTTGCTCTTCGAGTTTGTTTGGGAGCCACAGGTCATCACTATCAAGAAAAGCGATAAACTTTCCTTTGGCTTTACTAAGTGAGTTATTACGTGATACTGCTGCACCAGAATTAACTCCATTAGCAAATAATTTAATTCTTGGCTCATTGATAGATATTTTAGAAAGCAACTCATAGGTTCCATCAATTGAACAATCATCCGTAATAATCAACTCCCAATCAGTTATACTCTGATCGAATACAGATCTCAGGGTATCAACTATAGTTAATTTAGAGTTGAAAGTTGGCATTATAATCGAAACTATATATTCCATATAATTCTAGCACCTTAATCATTAAGAAACTTGCAAATATCTGAAGCTACTTTAGCTTTGTTAAAATATTTACAAACCCTTTCTTTCTTTTTTTCGTGAGATAAAAAGAAAGGTCTTGAATTAAAAGTGTACTTGATAATAGATGACAACTCAGCCACTGACTCAATTCTGTTTAATGAAGGATCTGAAAACCCTAGTTTTTTTTGCTCAGAAAAATAGTTATCAATAATCTCTCTGGGACCAAAATCACATTTTGAATAGATAATATCAGCACCTAAATATAGACCTTCAAGAACGACCAAGCCAAATCCTTCTGCGTAAGAAGGTACAATTATATACTTAGCACTTTTCATGTAAACATAAGGATTCTCACATTCACCTTTAAAACTTACAAAGCTTGAAATTCCAAACTTTTCGATTTTACCCTGAAGTTTTTTCCTTTCGTCTCCATCACCAATTATAGCTATATTGATATTGTTATCTTTAATGAAGACACTTCTATCACACAAGGCATCAATTAACACATCACAACCTTTAACCTTAGTTAATCGGCCAACAAATATATAATCAAACACTCTATCATTATGTGAATTATTCTGAGTTTTCTTATCAAGATCTTGATGATCGATAAAATTATTAATTACTCTACAATTTTTAATTTTGTAAAGCAATGACAAATCATTTTTTACCCCCTGAGAAACGCAAATAACTTTAGCATTAATCAGGGAGATGAAGCTATATGTTAACTTTATCACTACTCTATTTAATAATTTTCTTTTTTTGAAAGCAGCAACAGGAGCTGTATGG
>NZ_MAYS01000303.1 GCF_001756855.1 Candidatus Erwinia dacicola
CGCTGGCCTGTAAGCCATTGCAGAGGCGCAGTATAGGCAATTTCTGGAGACTAGCAAGGGCAAATCGCAAAAAACTTTTCGAATGTTGTTTTTTTTACCTGAAACCCCCATAAAGAGCCAGTTTTTCGAGCTTTTTGAAGCCATAACGCCGTAAAACGGGCATTAATTGCACAGTCTGTTCAGTAATATCCATACAGAAAGCGATATTGTCGTCCGCAGAAACGGCATGCGGGCATGCATTTTCCAGCAGCCAGACGGTGCGTCGCGCAATCGCCGCGCCAGAATCTATTAAACGCGTCCCTTCCGGCAGTACCGGTTGCAGCTCTTCACTAATAAGAGGGAAGTGGGTACAGCCCAGCACCACCGTATCCGGTGGATCCTGCATCCGCAGCCACGGCTGCAGAATGCGCTTCACTTCTTCTATTGCTACCGGCTGCCCATGCAGTTTTGCTTCCGCCAGCGCCACCAATTCTGCCGAACCGATCATCTCCGTTTTGCATTCGCTGCCGAAACACGCCACCAGCTCATGGGTATAAGGGCGTTTAACGGTGCCGCGCGTTGCCAGCAGGCCAACGACACCGTTACGCGTCAGGCGTGCAGCAGGTTTAATTGCGGGTACGACGCCCACCACCGGAAATTTAAAGCGCACGCGCAGGGCCGGAAGCGTCACGGTACTTGCCGAGTTACAGGCGATAACCACTAACGCAAGAGGATAGAGGCGGGTAATCGCTTCGACGACAGTGATCACACGCTCAACGATAAACTCTTCTGACTTCTCACCATAAGGAAAGGCAACGTTGTCGAAAGCGTAGAGATAATGGAGATCCGGCAGCAACTCGCGGATCTCATCATAGACTGAAAGCCCACCGACGCCGGAGTCAAGCACCAGCACGGTGGGGCGTTCTTTAGAAGTTGTAACTGCCGCTGAGGTAGTATTCCCGTCCAAGGGTTTCATAAGCATACGCTGTCTCGTGATCTTTATCGAACAGGGTGACAATTCTACCACGAACGGTGAGATGGGATGTGACCGGATACGAAACTGCAAGATCCCACAAGCTGACGCCGCCCATTTTATACGCGGGCTTGGATAAACGCTATAGTTGGTATCATAGCGCTGAGCGAGATACTGATACGTCAGTGACTAGTCAGACTGCGCCACGGCCTAGTCCAGCTGATATTTAAGCTGCTGTTTAGCACGGCGCGCCAGCACTTTATTGGTCACGGCATCATTACGTGGGTTGAGTTAGTCGTAAGATACGGTATGCGCCAGTGGACCGGTATCAAAGGACGCCGTCGCCTCCACACCTTATAATACACGCTTTCTTTACATTTCTGTAATGCGAGGTGGAATCGAAATCGATCATATCATCGATATCGTTACGATAGCTGGAAAACGCCAGTTTTCCGGCCCGGTTAATCCTTCACCCCCCTTCCCACTGCTTGCTTTTCTCAGGCTGCAGATCGCGATTGCCGTAGCTTTCGCTGTATACCTGATTGAGATTAGGAGACTTAAAGGCAGTACCAGTACCGTAGGAAACAAACACGCTGTAGCCGTCGACAAACTCCCAAGCCTCGTTGCTCTGCTAGGTGTTATGCTGTATGCTAGCCAAAAGCATTATTGTCATCCCCGCGCACAGCGCCTTCCAGCGGCACACTACCCATTTTCTGCTGCGTGGTGGCGTAGATGCCGGTGTTACGCTGCTCCTAGCCCGCTGCAACAGGATTAGTGCTGGGTTCTGATGTCTGCTTCTGCCAGTCAAAGCAGCCACTAACCGTACCATAACCGACCGCCAGCGTATTACCCCACTGCAGATTGTATTGCTGCACATCATCTAACGCCGAGGCTAGGCCATAGCGCCCTTTTGACGGGTCAAAGTTGAGATCTTTCGTGTGGCTGTAGCTGGCAATCAGCTGTAAGGAGTAAATCCCGCGGTTTAAACGCAGCCCAGTATCCCAGCTCTGGCTATAGAGCTGACGGACATCCGGCATGCCCAATAAAGCGAAAAGGTGGCATTGTCATAGACCAGTGAACCATCATAGTCAGAGCGGTTATCAAAGCCGTAACCACGGAAGAATCCGCTGAACTCGTCACTAAACTGATTATTTACGTTACCGTAAAGGGATTTACTCATAAAGCCATCGCGATCCGGCTGGGCAGAGTCACCGAATGCATCCGGGTATCCAGCAACCACATCATACCCTTTGGTATAGGTGCAGCTGCCGGTCAGCGTTTTCGACTGTCAGCGATTGATTGGCTCTTTTATGACTACCGTCGTTGGTGCCAGCACGGAAGAGATGGGTTGTGCAAAACGATTTGCCGTCACCACCTGCGTTGCTTCATTACTGTCTTGTGCAAAGCCGTTTTGCGCCCAGAGAGAAATCGCCGTAGTGCTAAACGCCAGCAGCGTGTCTTTTGTTGTCATCATGACCAAGCATCCAAAAGAAGTGCAGGATACCGCAGGCATACGATCGAAAACACGCGATGATCGTAAGAAATGCGACGTTAATCCGGCAGGTCTTCGGGTTCAGAATCGTTAGGTGGCAATGACTTCCCGTCCTGAGACAATGTCTGCGTTACGCTATTGTCACGACATTCTATACCGCTGCGCGTCAGCTCCAAATTTGCACTGGATTCCCTTTTAACTCGTGGGGAGGCCGGAGCCACAGTTTAAGTTGAATAAAAGGGGCTGTCCTAGATAACTAGGATCCTCCAGGAGATCGAGTCTGTCAAGGTGGTGTAAATTCACTTACAGCCTCCCGGTCCGGTAATGGGCCTGTTATGCGCTGAGTAGCAACGCGTCGATTACGTCGTCTTCAGCAGTCTGGTCTATCTCCGCCATGGTGTGCTGAGGCAGGTAGCGGTTCTGCAGCAGCCATTCTT
>NZ_MAYS01000304.1 GCF_001756855.1 Candidatus Erwinia dacicola
CAGCATGATTACCTATTATTTAACAAAGCCTCGCAGGGGCAGCGGCATGCCCCGCCCGGCTTTATAAATTCATCCCCATTGATACCAGCAGATACCCATTCAGCATCACCACAACCGTAACGATCAGGCGGCCAGCGTTCTGCATCAGGCACGAGTTCACCATATCCCCCATCAGCTTACGGTTGCCGGTAAAGGCCAGCAGCGGCACCAGCGCCAACGCAATGCCGAAGCTGAGCAGCACCTGGCTCATCACCAGTATCCGCGTGGGTTCCCAGCCCGCCATAATCACAATAAAGGAAGGCAACATGGTGATCACACGGCGCACCGGCAGCGGAATATGGAAGTGGATAAAGCCCTGCATCACCACCTGACTGGCCATGGTGCCGACCACGGTAGAGGACAATCCTGCAGCCAGCAGGCTGAGGCCAAACACCAGCGCGGCGGCTTTACCTAACAGCGGGTCCAGCGTCAGATACGCTTGGTCGAGATCGGCAATCCCGCTGTGACCACTGAAGTGAAACGCCGCCGCTGCCATGGCCATCATCGCCAGATTGACAAAACCGGCGATGGTCATGGCAATCGCCACATCCAGCTTCGTTGAAGAGTAGCACTGTTCACGCGTACCGCCATCGCTGCTGTCTTGCGTCAGCGAAGAGTGCAGATAGATGACGTGCGGCATAATGGTCGCGCCCAGCACCCCCGCAGCCAGCAGCAGGGCATCCGCGGTTGGCAGGGATGGCACCGCCATGCCCTGCAGCAGGTTGACCACCTTCGGCTGCGAGAAAAACAGCTCAATTACATAGGCCGCCGCGACCAACAGCAGTAGGCCGCCGATCACCAGCTCCAGCGGCTTTGAACCACGGCTTTGCAGCATCAGGATTAGAAACGTTGCCACACCGGTCAGTATCGCCCCCTGCAACAGGCTGACGCCAAACACCAGCTTGAAGCCTATCGCCGCACCGATAAACTCGGCAAGGTCGGTCGCCATGGCGATAATTTCCGCCTGCACCCAGTAAAACCAAACCGCGGAGCGCGGAAAACGATCTCGGATATGCTCAGCCAGATTTTTACCGGTAGCGATACCCAGCTTGGCAGACATTAGCTGAATCACCATCGCCATGATATTGGCCCAGACGACGACCCATAGCAGGGTGTAGCCGTAGGAGGCACCTGCCTGAATATTGGTGGCGAAGTTGCCGGGGTCGATATAGCCAATTGCCGCAATAAAGGCTGGCCCCATTAAGGCAAATTTAATTTTACGGCTACTGTGGACGTTCTGCTCCGCAGTGCGGCTTTCCGACATAGTTGTTATCCCTGCTGCTAAACACCTGACAATCATCATGCCTTTTAATGATAATGATTATTAAGTGCATTCGAAAGGTTATCTTTATCGCTGTGATAGCCAGCACTATTTGTTATAGTAGTTGCTATACTTTTAGATAAAGTACGGCAGCACCAAAAAATGAGCAACCCTTTTCACTGTAGGGTATCTGGCATTCACTTACCACTTGTGCGATGATTTTTTCATCGCAATTCAGCTAGGATTGTTTAATAAAGAGGAGGGTAAGCGCAACTTTACTCGTAAGCTGTTAAAAAATAGTGAAAACCTGTGACGCTTCAAGCTTCTCTGTAATCTGCTGCAATAGGAAATTGTTATATTGAGGCATAAATCTCGTTTTCCGGTTCCTGTTACATAGATATGTGCAACAAAATATAATAGCCCTCAAATTTGGAGCAAATATGTCCCGCATTCTTCATTTTGCTTTGGCATTGGTGGTGGTGACTCTGCTGGCGTTGTTAGTCAACCGTGACCGTAAAAATATCCGTGTCCGCTTTGTCATACAGCTATTGATGATTGAAGTCGCCCTCGCTTGGTTCTTCCTAAACTCGGAAGTGGGTCTCGACTTCATCCAAGGGTTCTCAAATCTGTTCGAACAATTACTGCAGTACGCGGCGGAAGGGACCAACTTCGTCTTTGGTAATATGGGCGATAAAGGTCTAGCCTTCTTCTGGCTGAACGTGCTGTGCCCTATCGTCTTTATTTCTGCGCTGATCGGCATCCTGCAGCACTTCCGCATTTTGCCCATCATCATCCGTACCATCGGTACCGTGCTGTCAAAAATCAACGGCATGGGCAAGCTGGAATCTTTCAATACCGTCAGTTCTCTGATTTTGGGACAGTCAGAAAACTTCATTGCGTATAAAGATATCCTCGGAAAAATGTCCGAACGCCGCATGTACACCATGGCAGCGACCGCCATGTCGACCGTTTCAATGTCGATTGTCGGGGCCTACATGACCATGCTGCAGCCAAAGTATGTGGTCGCCGCACTGGTACTCAACATGTTCAGCACCTTTATCGTGCTGTCATTGATCAACCCGTACCGCGTTGATAGCGAAGAAGACCTCAAGCTGGGGAATACCCATCAGGGAAAGAGCTTCTTCGAGATGCTTAGCGAATATATCCTCGCCGGTTTCAAAGTGGCTGTGATTGTGGCAGCGATGCTGATTGGCTTTATCGCCCTAATCTCCGGGATTAACGCGCTGTTCGATTTTATTCTCGGTATCAGCTTCCAGGGCATTCTCGGCTACGTCTTCTTCCCGTTCGCGTGGGTGATGGGCGTGCCGGCTCATGAAGCACTGCAGGTTGGCAGCATCATGGCGACCAAACTAGTATCAAACGAGTTTGTGGCAATGATGGATTTGCAAAAAGTCGCCGGTACGCTGTCACCACGTGGTGAAGGCATCCTGTCGGTGTTCCTAGTATCGTTTGCTAACTTCTCCTCGATCGGTATCGTGGTGGGTGCGATTAAAGGCCTGCATGAAGAGCAGGGCAACGTGGTTTCCCACTTCGGCCTGAAACTGCTGTACGGCTCAACGCTGGTCAGCGTGCTGTCGGCATCGATTGCTGGTTTAGTGTTGTAATCTGTCGGACTGACCGAAAAAAGGTCAGC
>NZ_MAYS01000305.1 GCF_001756855.1 Candidatus Erwinia dacicola
ACCTTAACGGACTCGACCTGATTGAGCGCATTAATGACGCTGGCGAGCTGACGCAGGTTTCATTCGGCACTGCGATGGGCAACGACCTCGACTACTATCGCTAGGTACGATGTCATACGGCTAGGCAATGGTACTGCTGTGCCTAACGGAGTATCTGCGGGTCTATTTGTATGTAGTCGCGTCATCGACCTGTAAGTAAAAAGGGACGGGCATTGCCCGTCCCCTTCTCATCACGTCATGAATTACATGTTGCGGATATAGTCATCCATTTCGGTTTTCAAGTTATCTGACTTGGTGCCGAAAATTGCCTGAACGCCGGAACCCGCCACAACCACACCCGCAGCGCCCAGTTTCTTCAGGCCAGCCTGATCCACTTTCGTGATGTCCGCAACGCTTACGCGCAGACGGGTGATGCAGGCATCGAGGTTGGTGATGTTCTCTTTACCACCAAACGCCGCCACCAAGTTACCAGCCATTTCGCTGGCTGAGCTGCTGTTCTGCTCGCTGGTGGTATCTTCACGACCCGGGGTTTTCAGGTTGAATTTGGCAATCAGCACGCGGAACACGGTGTAGTAAACCAGCGCGTACACGATCCCGACGATAGGGAACAGCCAGATGCGGCTGCTGTTGCCGCTCAGCACGATAAAGTCGATCAGACCGTGTGAGAAGCTGATGCCGTCACGCATGCCTAACAGAATAACGATTGGGAAGGCTAGGCCCGCTAGGATAGCATGGATGGCATACAGGACTGGCGCAACGAACATGAACGAGAACTCGATCGGTTCGGTAATCCCGGTCAGGAACGAGGTCAGCGCAGCGGAGATCATGATACCGCCCACTTTCGCACGGTTCTCAGGTTTTGCTGAGTGCCAGATGGCGATAGCTGCCGCTGGCAGCCCGTACATTTTGAACAGGAAGCCGCCGGACAGCATGCCCGCAGTCGGGTCACCCGCCATGTAGCGAGGGATATCACCATGGAACACTTGGCCCGCAGCGTTGGTGTATTCACCAATCTGCATCTGGAAAGGTACGTTCCAGATGTGATGCAGACCAAACGGCACCAGAGCACGCTCAACCACCCCATAGATACCAAAGGCCACAACCGGGTTCTGATAAGCCGCCCACTGTGAGAACGTCTGGATGGAGGTACCAACCGGTGGCCAGATAAAGGAGAGGATCACGCCGAGGAAGATGGCAGTGAAACCAGAGATAATCGGCACAAAGCGTTTACCGGCGAAGAAGCCCAGATATTCAGGCAGCTTGATGCGGTAGAAGCGGTTGAACATATACGCGGCGATGGAACCGGCAATAATGCCGCCCAGTACTCCGGTGTCCACCAAGTGTTTCGCCGCAATTTCTTCGGCTGGCAGATGTAATACCAGCGGGGCGACCACGGCCATGGTTTTCACCATAATGCCATAGGCCACTACTGCCGCCAGTGCTGAAACGCCGTCGTTATTGGTGAAGCCCAGCGCCACACCAATAGCAAAAATTAGCGGCATGTTGGCGAACACCGAGCCACCGGCTTCCGCCATAACGTGTGAAACCACCAAAGGCAACCAGCTAAAGTTGGCAGAACCAACGCCCAGCAGAATACCCGCAATCGGCAGAACCGATACAGGCAACATCAGCGATTTACCGACCTTTTGCAGGTTCGCAAATGCATTTTTGAACATAGTGTGAAGCTCCTGAGTATGAGTGCTTTTTTATCGCAGGCTGAGAGATCGGCCTGCGTTGCAGAGAGGGAGGACCAGCTGCGCGGGTGGAGCTCTTTTAGCGCTCTCGGTATTTATTACGAATAGTAAAATAAATCCGTTCAAATTTGTTTGATGGCTATCACGTTTCGTTGAATGTGGGCCATTTCTTTAGGAGATTTTGGCAAAAATAGAGTGTAGCAACCTTTTATGGCGCTGCACTTTACGACTTCTGCCTATTAATTACAAGCTATAAAAGAAACCCGCGCTCTATCATTACCCGGCGAGGCGCGACATGGGCACGTGGAACAGGCGTGAGAAGTTTTCTGTCGTGGCTTGGGCCATCTTTTCAATACTAACCCCTTTTACCACCGCCATATATTCCGCCACATCGCGCGTGTAGGCTGGCTGGTTTTCTTTACCGCGATGCGGCACCGGGGCCAGATAAGGCGAATCGGTTTCGACCAACATGCGGTCGAGCGGAACGTAGCGCGCCGCTTCACGAATCTGCTCCGCGTTACGGAAAGTGGCAATTCCGGAGAACGAAATATAGAAACCCATATCCAGCAGCTTTCCGGCCGTCTCACGATCTTCAGTGAAGCAATGCAGCACACCGCCGCACTCGTCGGCCTTCTCTTCCTGCAGGACCGCTAGCGTGTCTTTACGCGCATCGCGGGTGTGGACGATCAACGGTTTGTTCAGATCGCACCCTACGCGGATATGCTCGAGGAAGGAGGCCTGCTGACGGGCTTTGGTATCTTTCTGATAAAAGTAGTCCAACCCGGTTTCTCCCATCGCCACCACGCGCGGATGGGCTGCCAGGGCGCGCAGCTCGGCGAAGTCGTACTCCTCTTCGTGATTCAGCGGGTGCACACCGCAGGAATAGGCCACGTTTGGGCGCTCGCCGATCAGATCAACCATGGCCTTGTAGCCCGGCAGCGTGGTCGCCACTGCCAGCAAAAATTTCACATCGCGCGCGGCGGCTTTGGATAGCACATCGGACACGTCCTGATGCAGGGTTTCATAATTCAGGCCATCAAGATGGCAGTGGGAATCAACTAAAAACATCGCGTTACTCTTTAATTCGGTGAAGCGGCCGCAGCCGGTTTAATAATAGCTTCCCAGTTCAGCAGCTGTTCGGTTAGCAGCAGCTCGCGGTTAACCGCAACCACATTGAGCAGACGATCGCGGCACTGCATCCAATTGCGCAGGCTGGCGTCGATTGCCGCCGAGGGCAGCAGGCTGGCGAGGTGCATCACTTCAGCCTGGCGGTCGACATTGCTGATGTATTGCCCGCCGCCCTGTTGCCACTTGATGGCATCCACCAGCAGCGAACAGAGCCAGCCGATACGCCGTGCGGCGTCATCGTGGTTGAGTGCAGGCAGCAGGCTCAGCGTGTCGCCCCGCAGGGCGGCAGGCAACGCCTGACAAACCTGCTGGCGCTGCTGCCAAGTTTTCTCTTTCAGTAGTTCAAGCGTGGCCACCGGTGCCCCGGAGGCAAGCCGTAGCGCAGCGGTGCGCTCATTCAGCCCGGCAGCACAATGCTTATTCAGCCACTGCAGGCTTTGTGCTTCATCCGGCGGCGCGAGGTGCCACAACAGGCAGCGGCTGCGCAGCGTTGGCAGCAGGCGTGACGGTTCAAGGCTGCTGAGGAGAAACCAAGTATTCTTCGGCGGTTCTTCCAACGTTTTCAGTAAAGCATTGGCCGCCGCTTCGGTCAGCTGCCCAGCATCCGGTAGCCAGACAACTTTTGCCCCGCCCTGCTGCGCGTGATGCCAGAGCTTCTCGGTCACGCTACGCACCGCATCAATGCCGAGTGAACTTTTGCCCTTCTCCGCTTCCAGCCGATACCAGTCTGGATGCGTTCCCGTCTGCATCAGCTGGCAGGGGTGGCATTTGCCGCAGCTTTTAAGTCCGTCCGGCTGTTTGCACATCAGCCAGCGGCTGATGCCCCAAGCCAGCGCATCGTCCCCCATACCAAACAATGCCTGAATCAGCAGCGCATGATGCCCGCGCTGTGCCTGGTGCTGGCTGAGGATCTGACGATAGCTGTAATTCAGCCACGGATACCAGTTCATTGCTGTTCCTGTAGCCACTGGTTGAGCGTGGCTTTCAGCACGGCGCTGACCTGTTCCAGCGGCTGGGTCGCATCCACGCTGCGGATGCGGCTGTCTGTGGCAACCAAGGCAAGATAGCGCTCACGCGTGCGGGTAAAGAAGTTCAGCGACTCCTGTTCGATACGATCGAACTCCCCCCCCCGCGCGCGCGTGCGCTGCAGGCCAATCTCCGGCGTCACTTCCAGGTACAGGGTCAAATCCGGTGCAAAATCGCCCAGCACGGCCTGCTTCAGGCAGCTCATCAGGTAGCTGTCGATACCGCGCCCGCCTCCTTGGTAGGCCTGAGAGGAGAGATCGTGACGATCGCCCACCACCCATGCACCGCGTGCCAGCGCAGGTTTGATCACGTTTTCCACCAGCTGCACGCGAGCGGCGTACAGCATCAGCAGCTCGGCTTGGTCGGTTACCTGCTCCCCCTCAATGCCCTGCGTGATTAAATCACGCAGTTTCTCGGCCAGCGGCGTGCCGCCCGGTTCACGGGTGAAAACAATATCGTTAATGCCGTGGCGCTGCAGTTCACTAACGATCGCATCAAGCGCCGTGGTTTTTCCTGCGCCTTCCAGCCCTTCGATAACGATAAATTTACTGTTCATTTTTTTCCTTCAACGTGAGGCGATACACCTGCACTGCTTTGTTGTGGCTCGCTAGGTTGGTCGTAAAGGTGTGCCCCCCTTTTCCGTTGGCGACAAAATAGAGGAAGTTGGTCTTTTCTGGGTGAGCTGCCGCTTCCAGCGAGGCCTTGCCCGGCATCGCAATCGGGCCTAGCGGCAGGCCGCTGATGGCGTAGGTATTATAGGCGGTCGGCGTTTCCAGATCTTTACGCGTCATGGTGCCTTTATAGCTGTCGCCCATACCATAGATCACTGTCGGATCGGTTTGCAGACGCATACCGAGGCGCAGGCGGTTAATAAACACCGAGGCCACTTTACTGCGTTCTTCGCTGACCGCCGTCTCTTTCTCAATAATCGAGGCCACGGTCAGCATATCATTTTTACTTTTATACGGGAGGTCATCCATTTTCCCCTGCCAAACGCTATCCACCCGTTTTTCCATGCGCTCATGGGCGCAGTTCAGCAGCGCTACATCGGGAGTGTTTGCGGTATAAAGGTAAGTATCCGGATAGAACCAGCCTTCCACACCCTGCTGCTCGCCCTCAAGCTTGAGCGCAGCGGCTACCGTTGCCAGCTTATCGTTGCTCAGCGTGTGCTTGATGTAGAGCGCGTTGCGTAACTGGCTCAGCCACTCCTGCATGCGCGTGCCTTCAACAAAACGCAGCGGGAAGTGCGCTTCTTTGCCGCTGGCCAGTAGTTGCAGCATCTCACGCACGGTCATATCTGGCGTAAAGCGGTAGGTTCCGGCTTTGAACTTCGCAAGCTCCGGTTCCAGCTTCAACAACACCCCAAACCACGGCGTGCCGCTGATAATATGTTTTGATTCCAGCTGCGCTTCCAGCACCACCCGCCCGGAACCGACCGGCAGCGTAAAGATGGTTTCACTGTCAATGGTCAGGGCAGAATCGGCAAACTGACGCGTTTCCCAGTAGCTGAATGCAGCAGCAGCTAGCACGGCGATAGCCAGCAGCGCGACGAGTATCTTTCGGATTTTAGTCATGACGTTTCCACATCATTCATTATCGGGATTGAGCTGGCTGAACAGGTCGCGTGACGTATAGCGCCATGCCTCAATCTGGCTGACCGGTAATACCGGCATCAGCGCGTTGGTAATCAGCACTTCTTCAGCATCGGCCAACACCTGATAGTCCTGGCGCACTTCACTAAGGGCATAACCGAATCCAATGACCTGTTGCATTACCTGCTGGCGCTTGATGCCATTCACCCCAGAGGCGCTGAGATCGGGGGTAAATACCTGTTCTCCCACGCGCCAGAATAAATTTGCCGCACAGCATTCCACCAGCATGCCGTCACTGTCAAGCACAAGCGCCTCATCCGCGGCGGTCTGCTCAAGCTCTATGCGGATCATCACCTGCTCAAGGCGGTTAAGGTGTTTGATCCCGGCCAGTAGCGGATTTTTTCCCAACCGGACCGTGCTGAGCGCTAGGCACACCCCTGTCTGGCGCAGCCTGAGGTAGTGCGCGGGCCAGGCAGCGAGTGACATAATGCGGGCAGGCTGCTGGCAGCCGCAGGCACTATAGCCACGCCCGCCGCTACCGCGCGTAATGATCACTTTCATCACGCCATCATCTATCGTGCTGGCGATAGCAACCATTTCCTGCGCAAGCAGCTGCCAGTCTACCCCGGCGATCATCAGGCGTTCACAG
Source organism: Candidatus Erwinia dacicola (assembly GCF_001756855.1). GTDB lineage: Bacteria > Pseudomonadota > Gammaproteobacteria > Enterobacterales > Enterobacteriaceae > Erwinia > Erwinia dacicola. The sequence continues at coordinate 6,090 of NZ_MAYS01000305.1, forward strand.
GCCTGTTGCAATCGCTGGCGGTGGGCTTCCGGTTGCAGCATCTTGCCGTGCAGAATACGGGCGGTGGTAAAGCAGCCGTCACCAAACTGCACGGCACGGTCGCGTGCTTCAATGCTTTCCTGTGCCAAGCCATTAACCCACATCATGCTCACTCTCCGTTATTTTTACCCGAACAGATTACCTGTCTGGCGCGCGAGAATCATCTGATTCTAAGTAATGAAGCATATAGCACTCGCCAGTTGTGTGCGGGCCTTAGATAAGTACGGACAGGATCAGATTTTACGGAAGATCAGCGAGCCGTTAGTTCCGCCAAAACCGAAGGAGTTACACAAGCTGTACTCCATACATTTCACCTGACGCGCGACGTGCGGGACAAAATCTAGGTCACAACCCTCATCCGGGTTATCCAGATTGATGGTCGGCGGGATAACCTGATCGCGCAGCGCAAGGATAGTGAAGATAGACTCTACCGCCCCCGCTGCGCCGAGCAGATGCCCGGTCATGGATTTGGTCGAGCTGACCATAACGCTGCGCGCTGAAGCACCAAAGACGGATTTCACCGCCTGAGCTTCAGCTTTATCACCGGCCGGCGTCGAGGTGCCGTGCGCGTTGATATAACCAATCTGCTCCGCAGACAGCTGTGCATCTTTCAGTGCATTAACCATCGCCAGTGCGGCACCTGCACCATTTTCTGGTGGCGAAGTCATATGATAAGCATCGCTGCTCATGCCGAAACCAACGACTTCTGCATAGATTTCCGCACCGCGTTTTTTCGCGTGATCATACTCTTCCAGCACCACTAACCCTGCTCCGTCACCGAGGACGAAACCGTCACGATCCTTATCCCACGGGCGGCTTGCCGACTGGTGGGTTTCGTTGCGGGTTGAGAGCGCACGTGCCGCCCCGAATCCACTGACGCCAAGCGGGGTACTGGCTTTCTCAGCACCGCCTGCCAGCATCACATCCGCGTCGTTATACGCAATGATACGGGCAGCGTGACCGATGTTATGCACACCGGAAGTACAGGCGGTAGCGATAGAGATGCTTGGACCTTTCATACCGAACATGATGGTGAGATGCCCCGCAATCATGTTCACAATGGTCGAAGGCACAAAGAACGGGCTGATTTTACGCGGGCCACTATTCACCAGAGAAGCATGATTTTCTTCAATCAGACCTAACCCGCCAATACCGGAACCAATAGCGGCACCAATACGGTCGGCATTCTCTTCGGTGATCTCAAGGTCGGAATCGTGCATGGCCTGAATGCCAGCGACGACGCCATATTGGATGAAAGCATCCATCTTACGCTGATCTTTGCGCGAGATAAGTTCATCACAATTGAAGTCTTTTACTAAGCCAGCAAAACGCGTTGCGTAGGCACTAGTATCAAAATGGTCGATAAGGCTGATGCCACTCTGACCGGCAACAAGAGCATTCCAGGTGGACTCTACGGTATTGCCGACAGGAGATAACATGCCAAGACCAGTCACCACTACACGACGCTTAGACACGTTCGTCCTCCAAGGAGGGAAAAGTTGACACTGTGTGGGAAGTTCAGATAAAACTCAGGCGGTCGAATGACCGCCTAGAAATGTTCACTTATGCTTGAGCTGAATTGATATAATCAATGGCAGCCTGAACGGTAGTGATTTTCTCAGCTTCTTCATCCGGAATCTCGGTATCAAACTCTTCTTCCAGAGCCATTACCAGCTCAACGGTATCAAGAGAATCAGCACCCAGATCATCTACAAAAGAGGCAGTATTAACAACTTCTTCCTGTTTAACGCCCAGCTGCTCGCCAATGATTTTCTTAACGCGTTCTTCGATAGTGCTCATACTATTAAATTTCCTATCAAAACTCGCTTTCGCGATGGTTTTCGTAGTGTATAAAATGTTGAGAAAGATGCAACTAAATCCCGGCTGGGATGACCATGATTCACGCTATTTTGCGGCTTTTACCCTAAATAACGCAAATATTTCGTGATGATCAGACCATATACATTCCGCCGTTGACGTGCAGCGTTTCACCAGTGATGTACGCAGCCTCGTCAGAGGCTAAAAATGCAACAGCATTGGCGATTTCCTGCACGCCGCCGAGTCGCCCTGTAGGCACTTCTGCCAGAATGCCCGCACGCTGATCTTCACTTAGCGCACGCGTCATGTCGGTTTCAATGAAACCGGGTGCCACGACGTTAACGGTAATGCCACGTGACGCGATTTCACGCGCCAGTGACTTGCTAAAGCCAATCAAACCCGCTTTTGCTGCTGCGTAGTTTGCTTGGCCCGCATTACCCATTGTTCCAACTACGGAGCCAATGGTAATAATTCGGCCCGAGCGTTTTTTCATCATTGCGCGCATTACCGCTTGCGACAGGCGGAATACGGAAGTTAGATTGGTGTCCAGAATATCCTGCCACTCGTCGTCCTTCATACGCACCAGAATATTATCACGCGTGATGCCTGCATTATTGACTAAAATGTCCACTTCGCCAAATTCGGCACGAATATTTTCCAACACAGACTCAATCGAGGCTGAGTCGGTAACGTTCAGGAGCAGTCCTTTACAGTTATCACCCAGATAGGCGCTGATAGCATCGGCACCGCTTTGGCTGGTTGCAGTACCCACAACTTTGGCACCGCGAGCCACCAGAGTTTCTGCAATAGCACGACCAATTCCACGACTTGCACCAGTGACCAGCGCTATTTTACTTTCGAAGTTCATGTTCATCCTCGTTTATTGTTCAAGCGCCGCTGACAGGCTGACCTCGTCGTTTACCGCCATCGCCGTCAGAGTGTCAACAATACGCTCAGTCAGCCCGGTTAAAACCTTACCCGGACCCACTTCCAGCAGCGAAGTGACGCCCTGCTGAGCCATAAATTCTACACATTCTGTCCAGCGTACCGGACTGTACAGCTGGCGAACCAGCGCACTGCGAATCGCTTCGCCTGATGTCTCGCATTTCACATCAACGTTATTCACCACCGGGAAGGCGGGGGTGTTGAAGGTAAGCTGCTCCAGCGCTACCGCCAGCTTATCCACAGCGGGCTTCATCAGCGCGCAGTGCGACGGAACGCTCACTGGCAGTGGCAACGCACGCTTAGCGCCGGCGGCCTTACAGGCAGCACCAGCACGCTCAACGGCTTCTTTGTTGCCGGCAATCACCACCTGACCCGGTGAATTAAAGTTTACCGGAGAAACCACCTGCCCCTGTGCAGAGTCTTCACAGGCTTTTGCGATAGACGCATCGTCCAGACCAATAATGGCCTGTATCGCGCCCGTTCCTTCAGGAACGGCTTCCTGCATCAGTCTGCCACGCAGCTCAACCAGCTTGATCGCATCGGCAAAAGCAATGACACCTGCACAAACCAGAGCACTGTACTCACCTAGGCTGTGGCCTGCAAGCATTGACGGCTCTTTTCCACCTTTTTCTTGCCAAACGCGGAAAATGGCAACAGATGCGGCCAGTAAAGCGGGCTGAGTTTGCCAAGTTTTGTTTAACTCTTCAGCAGGTCCTTGTTGAACTAGCTGCCATAGATCATAACCAAGCACAGCAGAGGCTTCACTAAAGGTTTCTTCCACAAGCTTGTTTTCGCTTGCTAAATCGGTCAGCATTCCCAGAGCCTGAGATCCCTGTCCAGGGAAAACCATTGCAAATTGCGTCATTGTGATTTCCTGTTAGTCGCGATGACTTATTAATAAAAATATTATTAATCAAAAAAGATAATCAGAAGCGCACCAGCGCCGAACCCCAAGTGAACCCGCCGCCAAAGGCTTCCAACAGGATTAACTGGCCGCGTTGAATACGACCGTCGCGCACCGCTTCATCCAGCGCCGTCGGCACCGAGGCCGCAGAGGTGTTGCCATGACGATCGAGTGTCACCACCACTTTATCCATATCCATGCCCAGCTTGCGAACGGTGGCGCTGATAATACGCAGGTTAGCCTGATGCGGCACCAGCCAGTCGATGGCGCTGCGGTCAAGATTATTGGCCTGAAGGGTTTCATCAACGATATGAGCCAGCTCGGTTACGGCGATTTTAAAGACTTCGTTACCCGCCATGGTCACATAGGACGGTTGATCCTGATGCTCACGATCCTGATTTAACAGGGTCAGCAGCTGGCCATAACGGCCATCGGCATGCAGGTGAGTCGAGATAATACCCGGCTCTTCGCTGGCACCCAGTACCACTGCGCCTGCGCCATCACCAAATAGAATGATGGTGCTGCGATCCTCAGGATCGAGCATACGGGCCAGCACGTCAGCGCCGATCACTAGGGCATGTTTCACTGCACCGTTTTTGATGTACTGGTCGACCACGCTAAGCGCATAGGTGAAACCCGCGCAGGCGGCAGCCAGATCGAAAGATGCCGCATCATCAATCTCCAGCATTTGCTGGATTATGCAGGCGGAACTTGGGAATGAGTGACTTGAGGAGGTGGTCGCAACCACGATCAGACCAATGTCGTTCTCATCAATTCCGGCCATGGACAGCGCACGTTCTGCGGCGTGGAAGCCCATGGTTGCCACGGTTTCGTCCGGGCTGGCGATACGTCGTTCACGGATACCAGTACGAGTGACAATCCACTCGTCTGACGTATCCACCATTTTTTCCAGATCGGCGTTAGTCCGCACCTGTTCGGGCAAATAGCTGCCCGTACCGATAATTTTCGTATGCATGTACGCTCAGTCACTCTTAGGTAATACAGCTTGAAGGCGGGCAGCAATCCGCTCGGGTACTTGCCGCCGCACCGCCTGCTCTGCCTGTTGGATCGCCACAGCAAATGCGCGCTCATTCGCCGCACCGTGACTCTTAATCACGGTGCCACGTAATCCTAACAGACAGGCACCATTGTAATGGTCGGGGTTGAGATGGCCGAGCTTCTTAGCTAGGCGCATTTGTAAAACGCGCCCCAACACTCGCAACCACCAGACCGTTTTTTTATCTTCGTCCTGTAATTTCAACAGAGAAAGGAACATTCTTACCACGCCTTCCATCGTTTTCAGCGTGACATTGCCTACGAAACCGTCGCAGACAAGCACGTCTGTCTTACCAGTAAGAAGATCTTTGCCTTCGAGGTATCCAATATAGTTAATTTCTGGCGTTTCACACAGCTTGGCTGACGCATCGCGAATCGAAATCAGCCCTTTGGTCTCTTCCTGACCAATATTCAGTAGTGCCACTCTTGGCCGCGTAATAGCTAACACTTCTTCCGCCATTACCGCACCCATAATAGCAAACTGCACCAGCATAGCACCGTCAGAATCGACGTTAGCGCCTAGATCAAGAACAACGGTCTTACCGTGCTGCTGATGCGGTAACACGGTCATTAACGCCGGGCGGTCAATGCCGTCTAGCGGTTTTAATAATAGTTTGGCCAGCCCCATCAGCGCCCCGGTATTTCCCGCGCTGATGCAGGCCTGAGCCAGCCCTTCTTTCACTTGCTCCAGCGCAATATGCATGGATGTACCACGGCTGGCGCGAATCGCCTTAGAAGGGCTGTCATCACTTGCAATAACCGATTCGGCAGGAATAATTTGCAGACGCGCCCTGAGGGCATAATCAGCTGTGGTAAGTAATGACGTGATTTTATCGGGATCGCCGACTAAAAGAAGATGCAGATGTGGGTTAGATGCCAGTGCCTGCAATGATGCAGGCACTGGCACGTAGGGACCAAAGTCCCCGCCCATGGCATCTATCGCTAGGGTCAATCGTGTCAAAATAGCTCCGCTAACCGCGGAATTACTTAACGGTGACCTTGCGACCGCGGTAGTAACCATCCGCAGTGATGTGGTGACGCAGATGAGTTTCGCCAGAAACTTTGTCTACGGAAAGAGCTGCAGTAGACAGCGCATCGTGTGAACGACGCATGCCACGCTTGGAACGGGTTGGTTTATTCTGTTGTACAGCCATGGACCTTACTCCTATTTTACTTACGCTTTAAACTGGCTAATACGGCAAATGGGTTTGGTTTTTCTGCCTCTGCAGGCAACTTACCAAAGACCATGTCTGCTTCGGACACTTCACAGTGTTCAGAATCATGCACCGGAACGACAGGCAGGGCGAGGATGATTTCATCCTCAACCAATTCCAGCAGTTCGGTTTTGACAAACTCGTTGACGTTGATCGGCTCGTACGCTTCCGGCAATGCTTCGGCCTGCTCGTCAGTGACGATCAAGCTAAAACAGTACGATACGTGGACATGATGCGAGAATGTCTGATTGCAGCGTTGGCAGCACAGCGTCACAGAGACATCAGCCGTACCTTTCAGCACCGCCAAGCGCTGTTCGTCAATCGCAAACGACATCGCACATTCAACATCACTGTCCAAACTGACCACCGAGTCAGCGATACGCTCAACCTGTTCAGGGGTATAAACACCTTGGTAGTCCAAGCGTTTTTGAGCGGTTCGGACCGCATCGAGAGTCAGGGGTAATTTTACCTTTTGCATAGGGCGCGCATACTAACTTTCTAACGACATAGAGTCAAAGGAAAAGGCCGTAAAACGGCATCTTTCAGCCATGATTCGCATCCTGTGCGGCACACAGTTTAAAATGCCTGCCACCGATTCGCTATATATTCTAGAAAAATTATGCACCAACTGGTTTTAGCCTCTACGTCCACTGTCAATACCGATCG
>NZ_MAYS01000306.1 GCF_001756855.1 Candidatus Erwinia dacicola
GAGGCGCTGCCACTCAGCGCTTAACAGACATATTACCGGACCGGAAGGCTGGACCTGAATTTACACCACCTTGACGGACTCGACCAAAAGGAGTTTGGCGGGACGCGGGATATACATGGAGCTGAGTATAAAGCGGAGCTCCGGTCATGCAAAGCACCGGAACGGCGAAGCCGTGACGCTCGCCCTGTAAGGGCGCTACGTTCGAGAGTTCATCCGCCACGCCCACGTCGAACAGCAGGTTGGCTTCCTTGCGGTAGTTGACGATATCCAGCATCTCATGGCTGAGCGTAAACATGCGGTCAGCGTAGCGAAACACTAGCTGACTAAGCTCTGACGGCATCAGCCCGCGCTCCTAGCGTTTGAACAGCTTACCCTGCAGGCGCTCTTCCAGCGTTTTTAACTGGCCGGTAACGGTTTGCGAAGTAAAGTTGAGAACCGCCGCCGCGTCGGTTTTACACACCTGCCAGAAATAGTAGAGGTGGTTGTAGTTCATCTGAGCCATAGCAGGGCCGAACCGTTAAGCGTGCTTCTGCGGGCCTAGCCGCAACTTGAAGTACAACAGCGCATAACCCAGTATTGCCGACAGCATCGATCCGCTGAGAATGCCCAGTTTGGCCAGTGTCACCATCTCTTCATGTGCGGCGTCAAACGCCAGCGAGGCGATAAAGATCGACATGGTAAAGCCAATCCCACACAGGACACCCACGGCGGCAATATCCACCATCTTGGTATTTTCCGGCAGCGCCGCAATTTTTAATTTCACCGACAGCCAGCAAATCAGTGTGATCCCCAGCGGCTTACCGACCAGCAGACCAAAGATAATCCCCAGCGGCACCATTGAGAACATGCCGTCAATGGAAACGCCAGTCAGTGAAACACCGGCATTAGCAAAGGCAAACAGCGGCAAGATTAGCCAGCTAACCCACGGGTGCAGGCCGTGTTCCAGTTCGATAGAAGGTGAATGCCCATCCTGCTTTTTCAGTGGGATCAGCAGCCCGACAATCACACCGGCCAGCGTGGCGTGAAAGCCCGACTTCAGCTCCGCCACCCACAGCACCATGCCGACTAGCAGATATACCGAAGTTTTCCGCACACCGCACAGGTTAAGTATCACCAGCACCGCGATCGACGCCGCCGCGACGCCAAGTGAAACCAGCGATAAATCGCGGGTATAGAAGAAAGCGATAATCACAATGGCGCCAAGGTCATCGATCACCGCCAGCGCCATCAGAAACATTTTTAGCGTTGGAGGCACGCGGCTGCCTAACAGGGCAAGGATACCCAGCGCGAAGGGGATATCCGTCGCGGCTGGAATTGCCCAACCGTGGATCGCAAGCTCATCGCTGTGGTTCAGCGCCGCATAGATCAACCCTGGGGTTACCATGCCGCCCAAGGCGGCAATCAGCGGGAACATCGCTTTCTTACGCCCTTTCAGCGAGCCCATCAACAGCTCGCGCTTTACTTCCAGACCGATCATCAGGAAGAACAGCGCCATCAGAGCATCGTTGATCCACAGCAGCAGGTCTTTATTGATGTCCAGCGAGCCAAATCGAAACTGCACCGGCATAGCTAGAATGGTCTGGTAAGACTGCTGCATGCTGGCGTTATTGGCGAGAAACATCGCCACTGCCGCCGCGATGATCAGCACGCCGCCGCCAGTGGCGTCATTTTTTAACAGCTTTTTGAGAAAGAGGTTCATTACAGGCTCCGCTGAATATCCCTAGAGGTTGTCAATCAGATAGCGGACAGCATACGCCGTTAAACCGCTCGAAAAAAACAGTTTATACAGCGCGAAAAGTTCGGTATTTACGAGGATTGAGGGGTAAGGGCCGATCTTTTATTTCGATCAGCCCTGAGACTGGCAGATTAGCGGGTTAAATCATCGAAGAATTTCTTCACACCGTCAAAGAAACTTTTAGAACGTGGGCTGTTATGTTCGCCGGAAGGACCACCAAAGCTCTCTTCCAGTTCACGCAACAGCGTTTTCTGTTTCTCGTTCAGGCTGACCGGGGTTTCAACCACCACGCGGCACAGCAGGTCACCCTGAGCACCACCGCGCAAGGATTTCACACCTTTGCCACGAATACGGAACAGCTTGCCGGTCTGCGTTTCCGCAGGCACCTTCAGCTTCACGCGACCATCAAGGGTCGGCACTTCAATTTCACCGCCCAGCGCTGCCATCACAAAGTTGATTGGCACTTCACAATACAAGTTGTTCTCTTCACGTTCGAAAATGTTGTGCTTACGCACCTGCACCTGAACGTAGAGATCGCCCGCTAGCGCACCCTGATCACCAGCTTCACCTTCGCCGGTCAGGCGGATGCGGTCGCCGGTATCAACACCAGCCGGGATTTTCACCGACAGGGTTTTCGACTTCTCAACCCGGCCATGGCCGTGGCAGGCGTTGCACGGATCTTTAATCACCGAACCGCGACCGTGACAGTTTGGACACGCCTGCTGCACGGTAAAGAAGCCCTGGCGCATCTGCACTTGGCCTGCTCCTTGACAGGTCTGGCAGGTTTGCGGTTTAGTGCCCGCTTTCGCGCCGCTGCAGTGGCAAACGTCACACTCTTCTAGGGTTGGAATACGGATCTTTTGGGTCACGCCGCGTACCGCTTCTTCCAGCGACAGCTCCATGTTGTAGCGTAAATCAGCACCGCGAGCGGCGCGCTGCTGACGGCGGCCTCCGCCAAAGATATCGCCGAATACGTCGCCAAAGATATCGCTGAAGTCAGCACTGCCACCAAAGCTGCCGCCGTAACGACCACCGCCGCCCATGCCACCCTGTTCAAAGGCTGCATGGCCGTACTGATCGTAAGCCGCCCGTTTCTGCGCATCGGTCAGAATTTCGTAGGCTTCTTTAACCTCTTTAAACTGCTCTTCAGCACCTTCGCCTTGGTTGCGATCAGGGTGGAATTTCATTGCTAGGCGTTTGTAAGCCTTTTTGATCTCACGCTCATCCGCAGATTTGGATACGCCTAAAACCTCGTAATAGTCTCTTTTCGCCATTGTTGTTGATCCTGCCCTTAATATGCGTGCACGGGCGTAGGATTTCTCCGACGCCCGTGCTGGTTATAACCAGTGGCAATCACCGCCACTGTGCCCGCTCAAGAGCGATTATTTTTTGTTTTCTTTCACTTCTTCGAATTCAGCGTCGACAACATCATCGTCTTTCTTCGCACCGTCGGTGGCATCTTCTGCGCCGCCAGCGGCCTGCTGCTGAGCGAACTCCATCAGCTTGCCGGACACTTCCATCAGAGCCTGCATTTTGGTTTCAATTTCCGCTTTGTCCTCGCCTTTCAGCTTGGTGTTCAGCTCAGCCAGTGCATCTTCGATTAGCGCTTTGTCGTCTGCTGGCAGTTTGTCGCCCGCTTCGTCCAGCTGCTTACGCGTGCTGTGCGAGATCTGGTCACCTTGGTTACGGATCTGTACCAGCTCTTCAAACTTACGGTCAGACTCAGCGTTAGCTTCGGCATCACGCACCATTTTTTCGATCTCTTCGTCATTCAGGCCGGAAGATGCCTTAATGGTGATCTTCTGCTCTTTACCGCTGTTTTTGTCTTTCGCAGACACGTGCAAGATACCGTCAGCATCGATGTCGAAGGTCACTTCGATCTGTGGCATACCGCGCGGTGCCGACTGAATACCGTCGAGGTTGAACTGCCCCAGCGATTTGTTATCCGCTGCACGCTTACGCTCACCCTGCACCACGTGAATGGTTACTGCAGACTGGTTGTCTTCAGCAGTCGAAAACACTTGGCTGTGCTTGGTTGGGATGGTGGTATTCTTAGCGATCAATGAAGTCATCACGCCGCCCATGGTTTCGATACCCAGCGACAGCGGGGTGACGTCTAGCAGCAGAACGTCTTTCACTTCACCGGCTAGCACGCCGCCCTGAACCGCAGCACCGACAGCAACCGCTTCATCCGGGTTGACGTCTTTACGTGGCTCTTTACCGAAGAACTCAGCAACCTCCGCTTGCACCATTGGCATACGCGTCTGACCACCGACTAGGATTACGTCGTTGATGTCAGAAACAGACAGACCGGCATCCTGCAAAGCAACTTTCAGCGGCTCGATAGAGCGTGCAACTAAGTCTTCTACCAGTGATTCCAGCTTCGCACGGGTTACTTTGATGTTCAGGTGCTTAGGACCTGTCGCATCAGCTGTGATGTACGGCAGGTTCACGTGGGTCTGCTGTGCAGAAGAGAGTTCAATTTTCGATTTCTCTGCGGCTTCTTTCAGACGCTGCATTGCTAGCGGATCGTTGTGCAGATCGATGCCCTGATCTTTCTTAAATTCAGCTACCAGATAGTTGATCATACGGCTGTCGAAGTCTTCACCACCCAAGTGGGTATCACCGTTGGTTGCCAGAACTTCGAAGGTTTTTTCGCCTTCAACTTCGTCGATTTCGATAATAGAGATATCGAAAGTACCACCACCTAGGTCGTATACCGCGACAGTGCGGTTGCCCTGACCTTTATCTAGACCGTAGGCCAGTGCCGCAGCGGTTGGTTCGTTGATGATACGTTTTACTTCCAGCCCGGCGATACGACCAGCATCTTTTGTTGCCTGACGCTGAGCATCATTGAAGTAAGCCGGTACAGTGATAACCGCTTCAGTGACTGGCTCGCCTAGGTAATCTTCCGCGGTTTTCTTCATTTTCTTCAGCACTTCAGCAGAGATCTGCGGAGGTGCAACACGCTGGCCTTTCACGTCAAGCCATGCGTCGCCGTTATCAGCGCCGACGATTTTGAATGGCATGATTTTAATATCATGCTGTACTTCTTCGTCTTGGAAGCGACGACCAATCAGACGCTTAATCGCAAACAGGGTATTTTGCGGGTTAGTCACTGCCTGACGTTTAGCAGGCTGACCGACCAGCGTTTCACCATCCTGAGTGTAAGCAATGATCGATGGCGTAGTGCGATCGCCTTCTGCATTCTCCAGTACACGCGGTTTGCCGCCATCCATGATAGCTACACAAGAGTTAGTTGTGCCCAAGTCAATACCAATAATCTTACCCATTGAAACGTCTCCCACTTATAATTCATGTCTAAATCAGGTTATGAACCAATAAATGCGGGCATTTTTTACAGTTTCAACTGCTTGCCCTGCGCTTTTTTTTCCAGGTCCGTAGCCTCGGATGCCAAATAAGATGGGGCCGCGCAGCGCGGCATCAAGGGGGGAGGGTAAAAAATTTTTACTTTGCCGCAAAAACTGAGCTAGCTGAAGCTGACCCATTTTTTAAGCGATTGAAGTGATTACTGAATGCTGACCTGTTTTAACAATGTCTGCTTGCCCGCATCGCGCTGCAGCCAGCAGCCGACCAGCACGCCAATCACCGCCAGCAGCAGAACAGTATGCCGGGGCCATTGGCGTCAACTTCATCATCAGCGTCAGCGCGATCGGCGTCAGGCCACCAAAAATGGTGCATGCAATGTTGTAAGAGAAGGAGATGCCGGTAGCTGGGAAGGCGCGCATCATCACAAAGGGCACCACGCCCACGCACAGCCCGGTCAGCGCATAGGCGCTAATAGGCGCTAAACAGATAAGTCGGTGCCGTGGTCGCGACGTGGAAAAAGGTATAGCTGGAAGCAGCCATTAGCACGCTGCCGACAATGAGCGTGCCGCAGGCGAAGCCGATGCGTTTTTCCGGCACGTGTTCGGCAACAAACACCTAGGCACTTCCCCGCCTATCGCTGCCCCCCTGCAAAACCCGCATCAGCAGTAATAGCGATGCAGCAATGCCAATAGTGGCATAGGTCGGCAGCAGGCCCATAGCCAGCGTCGGCAGTGCCATCAGTAAAACGCTCAGGCTGAACATCTTCTTGCGCCCTTTACTGTCGCCCAAATGCGCCATGACAAGATCGCCCAGCGAGCGCGCCAGATAACTGGCGGCAAAGATGCCAAAGGTTTGCAGCTGGCGCAGCCACTCGGGAATATCCGCGGGGAAGAACAGCTCGCCAATGACCGCAGCGAAGATGATGAAGATAATAAAGTCGTAGAACTCCAGCGCGCCACTAAGGGCAGCCAGCGCCAGAGTTTTGTGGTCCTGTCGGTTAAGACAGCGTGCGTGATCGGTCTGCATATTTATCAGCATGGCCCAGAGTCAGAAGAAAACAGTATCGTTGCCGCTGTAAAGCTGAACTTACTATACCGTCAATTTTCTGCCACAGCAGTGAGCACTGGATCTTATGCCTGAAGAAATGAATTTTAAGCCATTTATCTCGCGTCTGGCGCACTTCGGGCGAAATGCTGCTACCACCTGCGGGTCAATTTCGATATAGGGCCCTTCGAGCAGCTGGATGCAATAAGGCACGCTGGCAAAAATCCCGTGGACCTAGCAGTTGCCATGCTCATCTTTCAACCCTCCCAGCGTCTCGTTAATCGACTTCGGCTGGCCGGGCAGGTTAATCACCAGCGACTGCTTGCGGATCACGCCAACTTGACGCGACAGGGCACTGTTGCAAAGATCTGGCGATGGTAAACTGATGCCACTGTTTAGTTGAAGGAGCAGCACATGAACCCATTTAAAGGTCGAGATTTTGAGCGTCATATTATCCTGTGGGCCGTCCGCTGGTACTGCAAATATGGCATCAGTTATCGTGAGCTGCAGGAGATGCTGGCTGAGCGAGGGGTAAATGTCGATCACCCCACGATTTATCGATGGGTTCAGCGTTCTGCACCTGAGATGGAAAAGCGGCTGCGCTTTTAGCTGTCTTCACGTCGTCACACCAAAGCCGCCTATCGCTTTATGGGTAAACTTCTGAATAATACGAAGCTAATACGAAGCGCCTGGAAATTCCACGGTTGATCAACACAGATAAAGCCCCGACGTATGGGCGGGCGCTGGCATTGCTGAAGCGGGGAGGTAAATGTCCGCAGCATGTAAAGGAATTGAAGTGATGCGTGCGCTACGGAAAGGTCAGGCAGAATCATTTTATTTGG
>NZ_MAYS01000307.1 GCF_001756855.1 Candidatus Erwinia dacicola
TTGACATCCTCCCCGCCCTAAAGGACGGGGATTCCTACAGCGTTCAGACCGGAGCCTGACTCGCCTCGGTGGGTTCCTGCTTCAACAGGTGGCCTGACTGCACCATCCCTCCACAGGCAAGCACGGCATGTCCTGCCGCTAAAATGTTACGAGCGCCGTTTACATCAGCGTTCTCGGTATATCCGCATTCAAGGCACTCGAATCTACTTTGTGACAAGCGGTTCTCTTTTGCTGTATGACCACAGCAGGCGCAACGCTGACTGGTATATGCCGGAGGTATCGCCAGAACCTGACCTCCACGCCAGAGCTGCTTATACTCAAGCTGGCGACGCATTTCATACCAGCCCTGATCCAGTATCGAACGGTTCAAGCCTGATTTGGCTCTGACGTTTCGTCCGTGCTGCTCTGACGTACCTTTTGCCGATTTCGACATGTTACTGACCTTCAAGTCCTCAATGACGATCATCGCGTGGTTTTTGCTGATTTTACTGGTGACTTTGTGAAGGTAGTCGCGCCGGATATTGGCAATGTGCGAGTGATGACGCTGGATTTTCCGTTTCTGTTTCTGCCAGTTTGCGCTGAACTTTTCTTTGCGGCTTAACTGGCGCTGGAGCATTGCCAGCTTGCGCTGGTTTGCTTTAAAACTGTTGGCTGGATGGTATACCGTGCCATCAGAAAGCGTTGCTAATTTTGTGACTCCTGCATCCAAGCCAACCATCGACTCAGCATTGTGAACGGGATCAGCCACTTCGTATTCCGTCTGGATACTGACGTACCATTTGCCGCATGACAGGCTGACCGTGACGTTTTTTACTTCGCCGATGACTTCACGGCTATTGCGATAGCGTACCCATCCCAACTTTGGAAGCGATATACGATTGTTGGCCTGATCGAGCTTCACGCCTTGCGGGTAGCGGAATGCATCGTTTTGGCCGCGTTTCTTGAAACGAGGGAATGCAGCACGCTTCCGGAAGAAATTTTTGTAGCCGCGCTCCAGATCTTTCAGTGACTGCTGCAACGGCTGTGATGGCGCGTCTTTTAGCCATTGGGTATCAGGGTGTGATTTCCACTCAATGAGCCATGAAGCCATTTTTGTGTAAGGAATATACTTATTTCCGGCCTCATGATTCTCATTCTGAAGCGCTAACGCACGATTGAAAACGAAGCGACAAGCCCCTGCGAAGCGTCGCATATCACGCTCCTGCTGACCATTTGGTCTTAACTGGAATTTGAAGGCTTGAAGTCGTTTCATGACTATCATTATACTTTGGTCTATGACAAAAGAAACTGATAGTCGACGAGGAAGACACTGCGTTTTCCTGATGCATGTTCACTTGGTATTCGTCGCCAAATATCGACGACAGATATTTGATCTTGATGCCATCGAAAAGCTACGCAGCTACTTTGCCAGCGTATGCGCTGATTTTGATGTTGAACTGGTTGAAATGGACGGCGAATGCGACTATGTGCATTTGCTGATCAATTATCCGCCAAAACTGGCAATATCAAATCTGGTCAACAGTCTTAAAGGCGTGTCCAGCAGGTTGCTTCGCCGTGACCGGCCAGATATCGCCCTACGCTATTACTACAAAGGCGTTCTGTGGACACCGAGTTATTTTGCAAGCAGTTGCGGTGGTGCGCCGATTTCGAACATCCGACAATACATCGAGCAGCAGCAAACACCAAGTTAGTCGGAAAACCGCGCCTTATATCCCCGCCCTGAAGGACGGGGTTTTACGGCGCACCTGATAA
>NZ_MAYS01000308.1 GCF_001756855.1 Candidatus Erwinia dacicola
CTATTGCCTTAACATGGATTGGCGAGATTGCAGAGGAAATGCGAGGTGTGGTCAGGGGGGAAATAAAAAACCCCCGGGGCGGGGGCGTTTCAGGCGGCGGGTGCGGCCTTCAATAAATCCAGAGCCATTTGCTTCTGATCGGGTGAGAGATTTTTGAGCAATGTTTGCACCAAAGAATCACCCGTTTTAGCGCTGGGGCTGAGGGTGTGGGAAAATGTCAAATTCATAACAAAAGTGTGCCCACACTCCACATCTGCACAGGCGCAGTAAATATCAGCGATCTGGCGGTGTTTCCGGTTAGTCTTACGAATCACAGCTTTAGAGCCACACTCAGGGCATTCAATTTTCAGGACTCTCATATTCCATTCTCCGGCTGTCAAATAATGCCTGGATTTTAGCCTTTTTTGCATCATGCTGCACCCTTCACCGTTGTTTCTTCAGCAAAATTCAAATGCAGGTGGCGCGGAATTTCCGGATCGTTGTTGATGGCCATCGCCAGGCGGCGCTGAATAGGCAGCACTTCATTCTTTTTGTAGGTGCGTTCAACCTTTTCCGGGTCGCCCAGTCCGGCAGTATTCTGCGGAACGATACCCGCAAGCCCGGCCGGGAAGCGGTGTGCGTTCAGAATGTCCTGTGCACTGATGTTCTTCACGCTCGCAAATTCATCTTTGGCCGAAATGTCCCCCATCTCAATAAACTTGATCGCGTCACCGTCGCCGCCAGGAATGTTCACAAGGATGGTGGAGAAGTTGCCGATCCCCTTGCTGTCCCGCAGTTGCTGTTCAATCTCCTCCTCCATTTCGTCCGTCATGCTGGGGTCACGGGTATACAGAATGCCGCCCGTATGTGCGCCGTTGTGGTAGTAGCGACGGCGAAAAATAACCGCCTCACTGTTCAGCAGGGCAGAATGAACGCCGCCGATGTAGTCCGGCAGACCATAGATGTGCTGCTGCGGGTCGTACATCTTGATGAAAATGATATCGTCAGGCGGGAACGCCAGCGGTTCACCCTCCTGTAAAACCACGTAATCCCCTGGCACAGTCTCCGCGTTTTCTCTCTCCTTTCGTCGGCGGAGATAAAGTCCCGGCAGCGGCTGAAGCCCGATTACGTCTCCCCAGCCATTACGGATTTTGGCCACAGCGATATCACCAAACGTCAGGTAATCAAAAACAGCGGCCTCCAGCTCGTCGAACGTCAGGCCGCCGCCCTGATAATCCGCCGTGACCATATTTTTACGGGCGTGGATAATCCCTCCGTGCTGGCCGTTCAGGTTGATTAGCTGCGCCAGCGCCAGGCGGTCAATCGGCTGTGTGTAGTGGTCGGCGGCGTTGTCGTACCAGATATCCCGGTAATCGGTTCCGGTAGTCAGTACCGGTTCTGGTTTGCCAAAGCTGATGATGCTCATTTTTTTGGACTTATCGCCGCGCTGTTCACGCTTCACAAAACGTTTCTTCTTGCTCATGCTGCCTGTTTCCTTACACCCCAGCGGGATTTTGGTTTGTTTTCGTAGTTAAGTGGTTCGTTATGCAGGGCGTGGGTGATTGCCCAGAATGCCTCTGCGTGGCCAGTGTCCTGGCTGCGGTCAGCGACAAAGGTCATGGCATTACCGCTCTGTGTGGTGGTGCGCCGCACAGACATAAAGCTGGCCGGGATTTCCTTCAGATTTTTGTCCCACTCGATACGCTGGCTTTCCACCACGTCCGCGGCCTTCAGTACCAGCTGGTTTTTGGTGTTCATGTCGTAGCGAATCGGAACAACAACCTTCATGGCAAAGTGCTGGATGTTGTCAAACACGCCCTGGCCGATCCCGGTTACATCCACGCCCAGATAAGTGAAGTTGTACTGGTCAAACAGCTTTTCGATCTGCTTTGCCTGGTAGCGGAAGTTCATGCCCTTCCAGTAAATCACCTTCAGCACGCGGAATTTTTCCACGGCAAACATCGGCGGGGCGATGATAACGAAACACGAGAAATCGCCGCTGCGTGCCGGGTCAAAGCCGCCCCAGACTGGCCTGTCTCCAAATGGCCGTTTTGCGTCCGGGTCGTGATCCTGCCAGGTGTCCACCTCCACGCCGCACGCTTCCAGATCGGAAAAGCTGAAAACAGAATCCTTGCTGTCCACGAACACGCACATATAAAGCATGTCGAACGTGGCGGTGTTGTAGCGGTTGCGCAGCTTCTCGATGTTGGCCAGGTTGAAGCCACCCGCAATGGCATCTTCCATCGTGATGACATAGCGCCACTGGCCATCCGGACAGAGCTGGCCACCGTCCCGCATTTCATCGAACAGCGGAAATTTGATGGCCGCGCGTTTCTTGCTGCCCTGTTTCCACTCTTCACCCGTCCAGAACGGGTAAGCCTGGTGCGTTTTGGCCGATGGGGTGGAAAAGTAAGTGGTTCGCCATTTGTCATGGGTGGCCATCGCACTGGCCACTTCATTGAGTTTTGCGAAGTTGGGCACCCAAAAATATTCATCACAGTAAAGATGGCCACTGTATGACTGGGCGGTGTTTTTGTTGGTCGACAGAAAACGCAGTTCTGCGCCGTTGCTTAAGCGGATCGGGTTCCCGGTCAGCGTGATACCGAAATACTGTTCGGCAATGTTGACGATGTAAGACCGGAACACCTCGGCCTGGGCTTTGGACGCGGACAGGAAGATTTGCGGATCGCCCGTCATTACCGCGTTTTCGAACGCCTCAAACGCAAAGTACCAGGTTGCACCGATCTGGCGGCTTTTCAGGATATTCCTGACCAGCTGGCCGATGTTGCGGCGCAGGTGTTTCTGATATTCGAAAAGATGTTCGTCCGCCCAGGTGTCAAAATCCTCTTGGGTCAGTGACGAAATATCGTTTTTCTTGTACTTGCGTTTGCCGCGGGGTTCCTCCTCGCTATCCCCTCGCGCAGCTGCCTGCCGTTCCCCCTGGCTGCTGGCCAGTTTTTCTTTATGCTTATTGCGCTGGGCACGCAGCTTTGTGGCGTGAGAAATAAGTAAATCCATTTCTTTTAAATCCAGATCCGTTTTATTGTCACGCCCGGCTAACAGCTGGTAACGGCGTTCAATTGCCTCCTCTGTGCTTTCGAAACTGAGCAGGTCAGCCCATTTATATTTTTCTGCCCAGTAGTAAACGATCCGCGCATTCGGCAGATTTAATTCTGATGCAATTTCTTTTGGCGTGTAGCGGCGCAGGTAAAGAGCGCGGACAACGCCTTTTAATTCGTCTGAGTATTTAGCCATAGATGTAATTATGCCGTGGTAATGATGAAAAAACGGCGGGGTTAATTCTGAACTGTTCGGTAATGGCCTATAACCGAACTGTTCAGAATAAAGCGTAATGCGTGGATGCGTTTATTTAGCAATAATCAAATCCACAGCAAGGGAAACAGTTAATCGACAGAGGGGGAAATATGTGTCGCATTTAAAAACTGGCTGGCTGTGTGTTGCTACTGAAGGCGATACGGTTGATGGACGAGTGCTGGAACGGCAATGGATTATCGACATGGGTGAAACCTATGACCCTAACCATTACGCCGCTTTACTCTGGCCAGAACACGAGCGCTACGCCGGAAACTTTGGTGAAGTGCTGGAAGCGATGTGGCAGGACGGTGATGACGGGCTGGCGCGGCTGTATGTCAGCCTGTGCCCGAATAAGCGCCTGATTTACGCGAATGATGAAGGCCAGTTGCTTTATTTCTCCGTAGAGCCGGAACTGAACTGGCGCGGAGGGGGGCGCACTTATCTAAAGGGGCTGGCTGTCACTGACAACCCGGCAAGTGTAGGAACTACACGGCTGCGCTTTAGTCGGCGCAAATTAAACAAACAGGGATATTACAGTTGTGTGATTTCCCGAAACGGTAAAATTACACAGGAAGGAAATATGAAAGGCTGGCAAAAATATTTTGGCTTGAAACCAAAGTTTGAAGAGCAAGACCCGCAGGATAACCCGCCAGCGGATGATGATGAATTACAGGCGCTGGCCAGTGCGGTAAACGAGCTGGAAGCGCGTGTGGGTGCAATTGAAACCCAGCTTAATTCCGTGCAGGACGATGTTGACACTATTACCGAAGTAGTGGACACGGAAGAGTTTGCCGCTATTCGTGACAATGCTAAAGAGATTGTTACCCGCTTTAATGATTTGGGTAATAAAGGCGGTCAGCGCAAACAGCGTCAGGTGCCGTCCAAATCCAGGAAATTTAATTTCCTGTAATTGGCATAAAAGAAAAAAAGTAAAAACAAGTTAAATAATCGCGTAAATGCGAGGGAGTTTTATGCACCTTAATAACCGTGGGCGGGATTTACTGGATAAATATACGGCTGGAATGGCGCAGCAGTTCGGCGCACGTGATACCAGTCGCTATTTTTCCCTGAATGACCCGCAGGAAAATGCGCTGCGTCTGGCGCTGCTGGAGTCGGTAGAGTTCCTGGACATGCTCACATGCCTGGACGTTGACCAGTTGAGTGGCCAGGTGATCTCTGTTGGTTCATCTGTTCTTCACACCGGGCGCAGTGAGAACGGCCGTTTTGTCCGTCAGGTAGGCGTTGACGGTAATGATTATTCGCTGGTTGAAACGGACAGCTGTGCGGCGCTGCGTTGGGATCTGCTTTCCGTCTGGGCTAATGCTGGCAAAGACGAAAACGAGTTTTACAACCTGGTTCAGGCTTTCACTACCCAGGCTTTCGCACTGGATATGCTGCGCATTGGTTTCAACGGGAAGAGCCGAGCTAAAACCACTGACCCTACCACTAACCCAAACGGCGAAGATGTGAACATTGGCTGGCATGAGCGTATGAAAACGCTGTTGGGTGGCAATCAGATTATGACCGATCCGGTCGTTCTGGATGAAGCGGGGGATTACAAATCGCTGGATGCGATGGCCTCCGATCTGATTAACGCCAAAATCCCGGCACAGTTCCGTAATGACCCGCGCCTGGTGGTTCTGGTAGGTGCTGACCTGGTGGCCGCCGAACAGTACCGACTGTATCAGGCCGCTGATCGCCCAACGGAGAAAATCGCGGCGCAGATGTTGGGAAGCACTATTGCTGGCCGTCCGGCAATCATTCCGCCGTTTATGCCGGGTAAACGCATGGTGGTTACTCCGCTGAAAAACCTGCACATCTACACTCAGCGCAACACCCGTATGCGTAAGGCTGAGTTTGTGGAGGATCGCAAACAGTTCGAAAACAAATATCTGCGCAACGAAGGCTATGCGGTTGAAGTGCCGGAGCTGTACGCGGCGATTGATGAAAATGCCGTGACCATCGGTAAGCCGTCAGAGCCAGTGGAGGGTTAATCAATGTCTCTTTCACCCGCGCAGCGCCATAGCCAGCGCATTGCGATGGAACAAAAGCTGAAGCAAAGCCTGGCCGTTGGCACCACGGAAAGCATGCACCTGCTGATTAAGGCGCTGGAAACAGACGTGGAACAGCTGCGAAGCCTGCCCCTGATTGCAGATCGCGTTGAGCATAAGCGCAACGTGCTGCTGCCGAAATGGGTGCCGACTGTGGAAGCGTATCTGGCCAGCGGCCAGGTGTATGCCAATCCGGTTCTGGCGTGGTGCGTGATCTGGCTGTTTGACGTGGGCGATCTGGATAAGGCGCTGGAATGGGCAGATATCGCTATTGCCCAGCAACAGGCCACGCCGGAACGGCTGCGCAGCAATTTCCCAACGTTTGTGGCCGATACGATGCTGGCCTGGGCGGAGGAGTCTGCGGGGCGCGGGGAAAGTATTGAGCCGTATTTTTCACGCACGTTTGAGAACGTGGCCACCAGGTGGCGGCTGCATGAGCAGGTGACAGCGAAATGGTACAAGTTCGCCGGGTTGCAGCTGCTGCGCGGTGAGGATGGCCAGAAAACAGCTGCGGGTGTGGACGATGTGGAAACACTTCAGAAAGCCGATCAGCTGCTGGCCACCGCAGAACAGTATTACCTGAAAATCGGCGTTAAAACGCAGCGGCAGACCATCGCCGCACGTATCCGAAAACTGACGCAGGGTTAAAGACTACCGCAAGCCAGGCGGGCGCGGTGGAGGGCAGAAACACGATGTGAAGCTGCGCCGTGGAAACCGGACAGCCCGCCTATTTTTTTCGGGGGAGCCATGTTTAGTGGAAAGCCGCTTGATTATCAGGACGAGCCGCTAAAAAACGAAGGATTCTGGCCAGACCTGAACCTGAAGGACTTTCAGGCACAGCGAGCGATCCCGGCTGATGTTGAGGCGGACACCGCTGCCCAGGCGCTGCTTGCGGCCGTGGCGGAGGTGAATGCGGAGCTGGAAAAAGTGGAAGCCAGCTGGAAGGCAAAAGGGGTTCTGAGCGCAGGGGACGCGCCGGGGGCACGGATGGGGGAGTTAAACGCCCTCTGTGCGCAGTACATGAAGGCGGTTTTTGCCAGGGCAAAAGCTGACCTGTTGGGGGAGTTTGCCACCGTTGGGCGGCGTGACTCTCACCCTGGCCAGGAAAGCACGGAAACCCGCGCCGGATTGCTGGCAGAGGCGTCAGTTGTGATCCGCCGCATGAAGGGGCTGAAAAGGGCAACGGTGAAGAAGGTATGAACCAGACACAGCTTGAAAACCTGACGGCGTTCTTTACCAGCAACGTGCCAGCCCGTGCGATGAAGGCTTTTGGCAGCGTCGTGGATGAAATGGAGTTCGTACCGGCTGCAAAGGATTTGGGGCTGGGGCAGTACCGCCAGGCGGTGATCCGCTATGACGCGGTACTGAGCTGGGAGCGTTTCCCGTATCGCCTGTGCCCGCCGCAGCTGCTTATGTCGCTGATGGCTGCCTGGCTCGATGAGGCAGACAGGGAACTGCTGGACGAAATCGGGGTAACTGAGGCCGATCCGCAGTGGGATGTGTCGGTGGCCGATGAAGAAACCGCCGATATTGTCCTGACGGTTCCCATGGCGGAAGAGCTGGTGATCCGTGAGGACGAAAAGGGATTAATCCCCTGGCAGGGAAAGCGCTGGTCTCTGGTTGAGCCGGAGATCTGGACGGCGCTGACGGCAACGGTTTACGGCGTGGATGAATCCGGGGCGCCTGTGGGCGATGCGTCGTGATTGCCGGAGGGGAGCTTAACAAGCGCCAGCTGGCGGAGCTGAAAAAGGCGCTGGCCAGCATGGAGCTGCCACCCAAAAAACGGCAGAGGCTGCTGTGGCGAATGGCGAAATATGGCGTTATTGCCGCCGCCAAACGCAACGTGCGGAACCAGGAAACGCCGGACGGAGAAGGCTGGGAAGGGCGCAAAACGAAGCGCAAAGGCAAGATGCTGCGCAATATGCCGAAACTGCTGCATATCCGGGAGATGCCTGAAATTCAGGCCGTGCGGATTTACTTGCAGGGTGGCGGATACCGGAACGGGGAAACACCTGTACCCGCTGGCACCGTGGGATATTCACAGCAGAACGGCATGCGCGTCCGGGTGAGCCGCGTCAGCCAGCCAGGGAAGGCACAGGAGGGAAAGTTGGCCACCGCTGCGCAGGGAAAAAAAACTGCGGGCGCTGGGCTACCGGGTTCGCAGAGGGAAGCGCTGGAAAAAGCCCACTATCCGGGAAATAACCAGCGAAATGCCATACGGACAGGCGGGTTTGCTTATCCGGAAGTTAAGCGGCAAGGCCGTAAAAACGAGCTGGACTATCGATCTCCCTTCCCGCGTATTTCTGGGAATGGGCGATGAAGAATTTAACAAGGCGCTGGCACGCCAGCTTCAGGCCATCGGCTTTGGCTGGGATGTAAATGCGCAGGATATCAGGGGGAGAACATGACCTGGCCAAATGTGACCGTTAACCAGGTAAACCAGCTACTGGGTGAAACCAATGAGGTGGAACGCACGGTGCTGTTTATCGGTACGGGAACCAAAAATACAGGCAAGACCCTGGCTGTGAATACCCAGAGCGATTTTGACGCGCTACTGGGTGAGGCTGACAGCCAGTTAAAACGGGATGTGCTGGCGGCAGTGTCGAATGCTGGCCAGAACTGGTGGGGGTTCGTCCATGTGCTGGCAGCTGACACCGAGCCGGATGCGTGGGTTAAAGCGGTGCTGGCTGCGCAGGTGTCATGCTCTGTTGAAGGGGTGGTGCTGTGCAATGACATTTCCACAAAGGCGGAGATTAACCAGGCCATTACGCTGCGTGCGGATCTGATCGCTAAATACGGCCGCTGGGTGTGGTTCATTCTGGCCACGCAGGGAATGCAGGATGAAGAGGGACAGGCGGATTACCTTGCGCGTATGTCCACCCTTCAGGACGGCATTGCGGAAAAAGCGGTGCAGCTGGTTCCCCGACTATGGGGAAATGAACCGGGCGTGCTGGCTGGTCGTCTGTGCAGCCGTGCCGTCACCGTGGCGGACAGCCCGGCACGCGTGAAAACAGGGGCGCTGGTCAGTCTGGGCAGCGATGAATTGCCGCTGGATGGCACAGGGGCAGTGCTGGAACTGGCCACGCTTCAGGCGCTGGAGGCGCAGCGCTTTAGCGTGCCGATGTGGTATCCGGACTATGACGGGTTCTACTGGTCAGACGGCCGCACGCTGGACGTGGAAGGGGGCGATTATCAGTCCATCGAAACGCTGCGCGTGGCAGATAAAGCCGCACGCCGGGTGCGTCTGCTGGCCATCGGCAAAATTGCAGACCGTTCGCTTAACAGCACGCCGGGCAGTATTGCCGCGCACCAGACGCTGTTTGCGAAGCCGCTGCGTGAAATGTCCACGGCAGCAAACATCAACGGGGTTTCATTCCCCGGCGAAGTGAAGCCGCCGCAGGATGGTGATGTGACCATTGTCTGGAAAAATAAAAAGGCGGTGGAAATTTACATTGTGGTGCGCACCTGGGAAGTGCCGCTGCAAATCACCATAAGTCTGTTACTGGATGCCAGCCTGGAGGCCGCCGCATGAGTAAGCGTATTTCGGGAATGTCGTTTGATACTTACGTTGACGGCGATCTGATCCACATCGAGAAAATTTCTCTCGATATCACGGACAACAGCGCCGCCGCGCAGACCCGTGGCGTGCCGGATGGCCACGTTGACGGTGATGTGGCCGCAGAGGGTGAAATTGAAGTCAGTTCCAAAGTGCTGAGTGTGCTGACGGCAAAAGCACGTTCGGCGGGTTCCTGGCGCGGTATTGAGCCAGTGGATTTTCTCTTCTATGCCAAAGCGGGTAGCGAGGAAGTCAAGGTGGAGACGTTCGGCTGCAAACTTCAGCTGAGTAACCTGCTGGATGTCGATCCGAAGGGCGGTAGCGTGGCCACGCACAAAATCAAATATTTTGTGACCAGTCCAAAGTTCGTAAACATCAACGGCGTTCCGTATCTGGAAGCGGAAGCCACGGAAAACCTGATCGGGTAAGGGGCAGGGATGCAGGAGTATGAAAAGGGGTTTATTGCGCTGGCGTTGATGGGAGCGATGATTGCCCTGGGGAAGTTGCTGAACAGCAATGAAACGATAACACCCCGCCTGGTTCTGGGGCGTGTCATTGTCGGCGGCGGGCTGTCTCTTATTGCCGGAGTGGCGTTGTATTTCGTGCCGGATATTCATCCGCTGGCCTTACTGGGATTCGGTTCCGTTCTGGGTATTGCGGGGCAACATGTAGTTGAAGCGTGGCTGCGCAAAATGGGCTTTACGGGGATTTTTGGTAAAGGAGATACAAAGTGACACTGAGCGAAAAACAGCAGCTGTTTACCGTGATGGTGGCCAATCTGATCCACTGGGCTGAAGAGCACGGCTATCGCCTGACGTTTTGCGAGGCGTACCGCACGCCGGAACAGGCCGCGCTGAATGCTAAAAAGGGCAGCGGTATCACTAACAGTCTGCATACCCAGCGCCTGGGCGTGGATTTTAATCTGTTCGTGAATGGCCAGTACAAAACCAATACGGCCGATTATCTCCCGCTGGGTGAATACTGGGAATCGTTGGGTGGTACGTGGGGCGGCCGATTTAAATCCCGTCCGGACGGCAATCACTTCAGCCTGGAACATAACGGGGTGCGCTGATGACAAACGGCCAGTGGCTGGTTGTGGTTGCGCTGGCGTTTGTCTGGGGCTGGCTGACCGCTGACTGGCGGCGTGACAGTCTGGAGCTGGCGATCAACTCCGCCGCGCAGGTTGCGGGTAACAAGTCCCAAAAGGCGATGCTGGAGATTGCCAGCGAATCCGCCAGAGAGCTGGAAGATAAACTGGAGGCGCTGGAGAGTGGCAGACCGAAGGAAATCAGGACGGAAATTCTTAAGCCGGTTTTCACTAACGTTTGCGTGTCTGATGATTTTATCCGGATGTATAACGCAACCGTCGAAAATACAGAGCGTACCTTATCAGGAAAACCTGAAGCGAAAATGCCCAACGGAAAATCTTCCGCGCATTAAAGGTAATACCGGGGCGGATATTGCTGCCCCAGCTATTGAATATCAGGATTTATATTCTGTGTGTGCAGAACTTCATAACGCGCTGATTGATGAAATAAATAAACGAGAGAGTGTATTAAATGGAACAGAAAATTAATCTGGTTGTATGTGGTAAAGAAATTGTTTTCGCCCCTAACCAGACCGCCTATAACAAATTCATTAACGAAATGGCGATGGATAACAAAGTCGCCCCGGCGCATAGCTATCTTATGCGTATCGTTGAGCCAGAAAGTAAAGATGCATTGACGGAAATTTTAAAACGCCCCGGTGCAGCGTTGCAGCTGGCTGGCAAGGTAAATGAGATTTACGCTCCAGAGCTGGAAATTGAAGTAAAAAACTGACAAAGCGAGTCCGGGCTATTGAAAGAAACGGACTCGATCAGTATTTAATTTTACGCCGCCACTATTTACCCCACGGGGAAGATTCCATTGACGATATCGCCGCAGCTGTCTGGCTGGATAATCGTCAGTGGGAAAATATGCGTATTGCTGTTGCAAACGGAATAAGCACTGCTTTTAAAGGCGATGAATGAAACAGTTAGATTTTACATTAAGCCTGATCGATAAATTGTCCCGCCCGTTAAAACAGGTGCAGAACAATGTGACCGGCTTTGCGGAAAAATCAGCGGCAGCGTTTACGAAGATTGGCGGCGGCGTGCTGGCGCTGGCCGGAACGGGCATGGCCATCAAAGGCGCATTGTCCCCGGCCATAGAAATGTATGACGCGCTGAACGAGGCGGCCGCAAAAGGTATCGACGATTCTGCGCTAAAAACCGTCAAGCGGGACGCGCTGACGTTCAGCGCGACATACGGAGCCAGCGCGGTGGAGTTTGTTCAGTCCACTGAATCAATCAATGCGGCCATCGCCGGGCTGACCGGGAATGAACTGCCGAAAGTGGCCAAAGTCGCCAACGTCCTGGCGTTTGCCATGAAATCAACTGCGGCGGAAACGTCGGAGTTTATGGGGCAGATGTTCGGTAACTTTGCGTCTGATGCCGCACGCCTGGGCAAAGTGCAGTTCGTTGAACAGCTGGCCGGAAAGATGGTTTACATGCGCAAGACGTTCGGCGCGGAAATGGCCACGATCAAAGACCTGATGGAAGGCGCGCGCGGCGTGGGGACAAACTACGGTGTCGGGCTGGATGAACAGCTGGCCGTGCTGGGGCAGTTGAGCCGCACGCTGGGAACGGAAGCGAGCAGCGCTTACGAAGGTTTTATGACGGGCGCGATTGATGGCGCTAAAAAGCTGGGGCTGTCCTTTACTGACACTACCGGAAAAATGCTGTCCATGCCTGAAATGCTCGCAAAGCTACAGGGCAAATATGGCAAGAGCCTGGAAGGGAACCTGAAGGCACAGGCGGAGCTGGATGAAGCCTTTGGGGACAGTTCGGCGGTGGTTAAACAGCTGTATGGCAATGTGGCGCTTCTTCAGCGGAATATTACTGAGCTGGGCGGTGCTGACGGGCTGAGGCGTACCCAGGAAATGGCGGCCAAAATGGTGAAACCGTGGGATCGCTTTATTGCCATCCTGACGGCCATTAAAACCGTCATTGGCCTGACGCTGATCCCGGTGCTGTATCCGTTGCTGAATCGCCTTGCAGATATGGGGCAGACCTTTGCCCGGTGGATGCAGCTGTTTCCCAACATCGCGCGTGTGGTGGGGTATGCCGCGCTGGGACTGCTGAGTTTTGCCGCCGTGGGAGCCATCGCCAATATCGTGATGGGTGTTCACGCGTTTGTGATGATGGGTGTTACCAAGGTGCTGGCACCAGTGGCCAGACTCCTGGGGCTTAATCGCCTGGCAATGCTCGCCAGTAACGCCGTGACGCAGCTGTTTACTGCTGGATTGCGTCGTTTACGTGCCACCCTGCTGGCAGCAAGTATTGCCGCCCGTGTGGGTTCTGCCTCGTTTTTACTGATGATTGCCCCGATTGCGGTCGTTGCCCTGGCGATAGCTGGCGTGGTGCTGGCGGTCATTAAGTTCTGGCAACCGATAAAGGCGTTCGTCAGCGGTTTTATCAGTGGTTTCAGCCAGGCCAGTGGCGCACTGACTCCGTTTAAAGGGCTGTTCAGCGGTATCGCCACGGCGGTGGGCTGGGTCTGGAACGGCGTAAAAACGCTGTTTGGCTGGTTTGGCAACCTGCTTTCCCCGGTGCAAATGACAGGGGAGAAACTGGCTGGCGTGACCAGCGCGGGGGAAACCTTTGGCCGTGTCGTGGCGGGTGCGGTTGGCCTGGTTATGACTCCATTTGAGCTGGTTTATCGTTCCATTCAGACGGTCATCGAGATGTTCGGGATCGTGACTGAGGGCTGGGGAGATGTGGTTAACGCCTTTGATATTAATTCCCCTGTCGCGTCCTTTGAAAAAATGGCCAGCGTGATCGGTGGCGTTTTCGGGAAATTGTGGGACACCCTGAAAGGTTCATTTACCGGAACGTACAACTGGATTATTGAAAAGCTGAATAAAATTCCGGGCGTGGATATTGCCCTGGCTGCTGATTCAGGTTCGGGAGCAAATAAGGGAATCCCCTTCAATCCTAAACAGATTGAACAGGCTGCGATTGCATCACCTGAAATAAAACAGGTTGAGTATGGCGGGAATATCATGCAGCAGTTAACGCAAAACACGTTATTACCGGAGCCGCCGCCAGCAATTGCCCCCAGTGTGCTGTTAACAGGTGGGGAGCTTAAAGGCGTTGAGCGCGGCGGGATCAGTAAAACCATAAACAGCAATTCTAAATCTGTTACGGACAACAGCCGCAAAATTGACACGGTGAATATCTATCCGAAAGAAACGCTTTCACCGGGACAGTTGCAGGAGTGGCAGGAGCTAAACCCATGAGTGATTTGCTTTACATCGATCTGCTGATTGAAAACGGTAATTTTGTTCTGAATACCGGAAAAGAGCCTGAGCTGTGTAATAACCGCAAAAGTATCGGGCAAGACATTATTCACAGCATTCTGGAAAGCGGTCTGGCCACGCAGCTAGTTGGCGAACGTAGCCCGACTTTACGAGCGGATATCTTCACGCAGCTGGAACTGTTGATTGAAGAGGATGAACGCATTGTGCCGGGTACGGTGGATGTGAGCGAGGAAAGCCAGAAGCGGTTATGGGTGACGGCGAGCACGTATGACTTTGGCGGAATATCAGCACAGGTGGAGCTATGACGGAAAAGCCGCAGGTTGATTTTGAAGAGGTGGTGAAGTCCAGCGGGATGCCCGTTACGGAAGAGGCGGTGCGCATTCGTTTCAACGCCATCGCTGCGCAGGAAGGGCTCATAACCAACACGTCGCGTATGTCGCCGTTCTGGCGGCTCATTACCGCCATTGTGACTGCGCCAGTGATGTGGCTGAAGGATGCTCTGGTTTCGGTGGTCATGACCAATATGTTTGTGGCCACGGCGGGTGGACAGATGCTGCGTCTGCTGGCCTGGGCGGTGAACGTCACGGCTAAACCTGCCAGCGCTGCGGAAGGTGTGATCCGCTTTTACAAGGAAGATTCAAAACAGGCCGTCACCGTGACGGCGGGAACAGTAGTCCAGACAGAAAGGATTAACGGCACAGTTTACGCTATGGCCACAGTGGCCGATGTGGTGATCCCGTCCGGCACGGCAAGCGCTTTACTGACCGTCAAAGCCACCGGAACGGGCGGGGCGTACAATCTTGCGCCCGGCTATTACCGCATTCTGCCCGTGGCGGTGGACGGTATCAGCCATGTGGCCAGTGAAGAGGACTGGCTGACCGTTCCGGGGGCGGACGAAGAAAGCGATGACGAGCTGCGCGAGCGCTGCCGGAATCAGTTCAACCTGGTGGGGAACTATCACACGGATGCGGTTTATCGTTCGATGATTGCCAGCGTGGCCGGGCTGAGTATTGATCGGATCTTCTTTCTGCATGACGCACCCCGTGGCCCGGGTACAGCGAACGCTTATCTGTTACTGGATAGCGGGGTTACGTCCGAGCCGTTTATTGAAGCGGTTAATGACTACATCAACACCCAAGGCCACCACGGCCACGGGGACGATATGCAGTGTTTTGCCATGCCGGAAACCCGCCACGATCTGAGCGTGACGGTGTACGTCAGGAACCTGAGCAACCTTGAAGTGGAACAGCAGGACACGCTGAAGAAAGGGATTGAAAACCTGATCCGCTGCGCCTTCAGGGAAAACACGGATTATGACGTGAAAAAAACATGGCCATATTCCCGCTTTTCGTTTTCGCAACTGGGGCGTGAGGTGCACAAAACCTTCCCGGATTCGGATTCCATAGAGTTTTCGCTGAAGGATATCACAAGCGATCTGAGCGTACCGCGCCTTAACTCCTTAACGGTGAGCCTGAAAGATGACTGATTTTCTCAAAAAGCTGGCCAGCATGGCGCTGCCGTCCTGGATGAACAAAGGTGAGCCGCTGGCTTTACTGCGCACGGCGCGGACGTACTGGGCTGAGGTGTACAGCTGGATAACCTGGCCATTGCGGCAGTTTGATCCGCTGACCTGCATAGAACCGGTACTCAATTTAATCGCGTATGACCGTGACATAAGCCGTTTCAGTGGCGAACCGTTGAGCCTGTACCGAAAGCGCGTGGCCTATGCCTTCATCAATGCGCGTGATGCGGGTTCTGCTGAGGGCTTCATTAACATTTTTGAGCGTCTGGGGATTGGTTACGTGGAGCTGGTTGAACGCCAGCCGGGCATTGACTGGGACGTGATCATGGTGCGCGTCACGGACAGCCAGATTGCAGACAACACGCAGCTGATGATTCAGATAATCCGGCAGTACGGGCGAACCTGCCGCCGTTATCAGTTTGAAGTGATCACGTCTGAAAGCCTGGCTATCCGGGCGGGATGGGATCAGGGGGAATATGTGGTTTATCCGGCACGTCTGAACAGCACGGTAGCCAGCGGCGCAACGTTTAGCGCGAGTTTATAGGGAGAATTTATGTCACAGACAGCTATCACACTGGCTTTTGAGCAGTGGAAAGCCAGCCAGGCGGTAACGGGTGAGCCCGTTCTGCTGGATGAATTTGTTTTTGCCAATGTGCCGGGGCTGGATGCCAGTAAGCCAATTGACCGCAGCGAAACGCTGCCACCTGCCGCACAAATCGTTCACCGCCAGGTCGTTAGCCGTAAAGGCGTGGTAAATGAAAATGCCGTGGTTCACTCCGTTGTACTGGGCGCGGAAGTGGGCGATTTTTCGTTTAACTGGATCGGCCTGATTAATAAGGCAAGCAACACGCTGGCCATGATTGTTCACGCGCCGCTACAGCAGAAGCTGAAAACGAAAGATGGGCAGCAGGGCAACGTGCTCACCCGTTCTTTTTTGATGGAGTACAACGGCGCACAGACTGAAACCGGAATTAACACGCCAGCGGAAACCTGGCAGATTGACTTCACTGCCCGTATGGCCGCGATGGATGAACGCCAGTGCCTGGAAAATATTGACCTGTATGGCGCAGCGGCTTTCCTGGGAAATGGCTACCTGGTCGCAAAAAGCGGCTCGCAATATTATGTGACGGCCGGAGCAGGGTATGTTCGCGGCTTGCGCGCGCAGCTGGCCGCTAACCAGAACATTACGGTTGCCGCGAAACCCGTAAACGTGTGGCTGGATGTGGCATGGACAGGAACCCTGACAAGTGCCTGGGGCGTGACCAGCAAGATTACGGTTGCAGCTAACCAAGCTGATTACGTGCAAAATGGTGTGCAGCACTACGTTTTTGCTGTGGCCAGTATCGATGCAAGCGGCAACATTACCGATCTGCGCCCTAAAGGTACGCTTAACGAACAGGCGGCGAGTGATGCGCTGAAAAAACATGAGCAGTCACGTAATCATCCTGATGCAACCACGGCGGCAAAGGGATTCACCCAATTAAGCAGTGCTCTGGACAGCGTTTCAGAATCTTTAGCGGCCACGCCGAAAGCGGTTAAGGCTGCAAATGACAATGCAAACGGGCGCGTACCGTCAGGTCGTAAAATCAATGGCCGGGCGCTCACTAGTGATATCAACGTTACCGCGCAGGATATTTTCAACGGCCAGACAGTGGGCATTGGCGGTGCTGCTGATCTCAACACCTTCACAATACCGGGGCTATATTACCAGCCAGCGAACGCTCAGGCGCAAACTGGCAGCAACTATCCGGAGGCTAACGCCGGGTTGCTGGAAGTCTATAAACATGCGGGTATTACACAAATTTACCGAATTTATAACAGTTCCAGATCGTACATCCGCACGCTTTACAGTGGGGTATGGTCAGCATGGACGAAACAGTACGATGCTGCCAATAAACCTACGCCTGCCGATATTGGAGCTGTTGCTAAAAGTGGCGATTCAATGTCGGGTTCGCTCATTCAGGATTCTGTGCCGCAGGAAACATATAACTACACTGCTCTTGCGACAGGTACCACGGGGGTAAAAAACTATCTCAGGAAATTTCGTGGTGGTTCTGGCGATACTATCTGGCATGAAACAGCACAGGGCGAAGAATACCGTATAGCGACGGGAAATACAGATGGTCAGGAAGAATTTGGTATCAGTACTGCTACGGGGGTGCGTGCTCGTGGAAACATAACATCACAGACTGGAGCATTATATTCAGGAACCAGTAAGAAACTCGGGATTTTATCTACAGGCCAATCAGAAAAAAATGCAACCTTACGCCTATGGGGATCTGCTGACCGCCCAACCATCGTCGAGTTAGGCGATGATTCGGGCTATCATTATTATTCACAGCGTAATGCAAATGGCTCAATTACCTTTCAGTTTAATGGCAGCGCCGGATTTGGTGGAGGAATAACATCATCCGGGGAAATCATTTCCAGGAATGCAAATGGTTTGCGTATTGCTTATGGTAATTACGGCACTTTCTGGCGTAATGATGGTGGGAATCTTTTCCTGATGATTACCAATTCAGGTGATCAACTCGGTAGCTATAACAGTTTGCGGCCTTTTGTGGTTA
Organism: Candidatus Erwinia dacicola; assembly: GCF_001756855.1. GTDB lineage: Bacteria > Pseudomonadota > Gammaproteobacteria > Enterobacterales > Enterobacteriaceae > Erwinia > Erwinia dacicola. The sequence goes on from NZ_MAYS01000308.1 coordinate 17,332, forward strand.
ACCTTGCAAGTGGTGATGTAACAATAAACAAACTGACACTGGCGAATTACGCTAGTTTTGACGCCCGTTATTACACAAAGGCTCAATCTGATGCTGGGTATATGGCTAAGACTGGTGCATACACCAAAACTGAAAGTGATGGACGTTTTCAGCCTAAAGGAAGTTATACCCCTGCAGGGCAGGCATACACCAAGGCTGAAAGCGATAGTCGGTATATTACGCAGGTCAGGCTTGGAAGCGTAACAAGTTCCGGGCAAATAGGTAATGCTAATCTTAATTACGGAAATGGGATTGTGCTTACGGGGATATATGGCTCAGCAAACTACACCGTAAACCTGACTGTATATTATAGACAAGTGCAATATCTGATTAATGGTAAATGGTACACAGCAGCATCGGCGTAAAATGATATGAAAAACTTTAAGAACTTCTCAAAATACACACCTGAATTAGATGAAAAAACCAGTGGTTTGCTAGCGTTGGGGGTTTCATTTCTGAAAGATGAAAATGGAAGAGACTGGTACGAACTACAGGAGAGCTTTGAGCAGAATACGTTAAAAATTATATATGCTCATGATGGGGTTGTTCGATCAATTAACAAGGATGTATCTGCATTGTGGCCAATTGATATGTCTGTCGCCGAAGTTGAAGTTAATAATTTACCTGAAGGATTTGATATAAATGGTTTATGGATGTTCGATGGGGAAAATATAATTCCTGTGCCCGTTGATTATGTTGCAAATGCCATAGAGAAAAAACAGATACTGATGAATGAAGCTATGGCGGTTATTGCCCCTCTGGAGGATGCTGTTGAATTCGGTATTTCTACTGAAAAAGAGGCCACGTTGTTGATGGAGTGGAAAAATATCGGGTGTTACTTAACCGTGTTGATACCAGCAAAGCGCCGGAAATTGAGTGGCCAGAGGTGCCAGAAAATGTGGCGTGAAGTGCGAATTGCGTTCAGTGATTCAGTGGCTGCGCTGAATTGTTCCGTTATCCCGGTACACCCCTGGGTGTACGGGGTTGGGCAGCAGACAGAAAACGGCGCTTATCTCAGCCCGGTAAATGCCGTCAATTACCTGGTTGAGAAACTGGCCGGAACAGGCGGGGCGGCTGATATTGTGATCATGATGGTATCTGGCCAGACGCATGACAGCTTTATGGCCAGCCTGAATAAGCTTGTGGATGTATTCCCCAGCCCGGCATTTACCCAGGTGCGGAGACTGGCGCAGTCCGCCGCACAGCTGGCTGCGGAGAAGATGCAAATTCCGGCGAAATACAGTCAAAGTTTGCCAGCGGCGATCCCGCTTTCAGTACCGGCAAGCCGCACTGCCCTGGCGGCCGCAGCGGTGAAAAAAGCCCAGCAGGAAGCCGCAGCCGTGGCGGATTTGGCGGGTATAAAAAAACTGATGGGGGAGTTTACACAGCAGCGTGAAAACCTGATTTCTGGCATTGCCAGCGGGTTGACGGATTTACAGGGGAAAAGCGCCAGGGCATGGGTATTTACCGCCAGTGGCGATCTGCCCTCCACGCTTCTGGAGCTGGTAAAAGGGATACCGCTTCAGTCCTCCGTGTACACCGCCGCCATGATGCTGGTTGGCGACAACCTCGACGGCATTAAAGGAATGATACATGACCTCGAACCCGACACTGGCGCTTAACGGTGAAGCCATTCTGCTGAAGAACATGCGCGTTACCGTATCGCAGCAATTCCAGGACAAAGACCAGTCCGGCCAGACGAGTGCAACCACGAAATCCGAGCAGGGCATTAAAGGCAAGGAGCTGCGCGTATCCGGCGAAATACCGTATAAAAATCCGGAGATCCTGCGCCGTATCTTTGAGCTGGCCAGCGCGACAGATACCAGTGGCCAGCGCCAGAAATACCGCGTCGCACATGAGGCGGCACGGGCGGTGAATTTTCGTGAGGCAATTTTTACCGGAACCCTGGACGCGCCGCCGCAGGACGGGCGCATGTCCTGGCTGGTTACGTTCACACTGACCGAACATATCAGCACGTGAGGCAAGGGCAAGCGGCAAAACCAAAGCCGTGAAGCAAACGGCGGGAAGTGGTGGTGGCCAGAACGGTGGCCAGGCTGCTGGCGAGGATGAAGAAAAACTGACGTGGTTTGAGCGTAAGGTGCTCAAGCCCGTGAATGATGCACTGGGATAAAAATGAAGCCGATTAAACGCCTGTACCTTTCAACGGATGAAATTCACCTGGCTGATGCCAGTCTGGTGCTGGAGCTGAACAACTGCGGCCGGGGGTTTATTACTGCAGGGACGACGCAGGACTATACGGGGAAACTGGTGCGTCTTGATGTGGGTTACACCGATCTGGTGTTGCGCTGGTTTACCGGGTACGTGGAACGCTCACAACCTGCTGAAAATGGCTTTCAGCGCCTCTTTGTTCGTGAGCTGGTCGGCGTATTTGAACGCCTCTGGCCATGTTCGTTTCAGCACCCCACGCTGCGCGATGTGGCCAGCTGGCTGACAGAGAACAGCGGGTTAACCTTCAGCGTGCCGGATGCTGATTACTCAGACCGTCCGATCCTACATTTCACCCACAGCGGTACGGGTTATCAGTTGCTGGATAATCTGGGAAAGGCTTTCGGCATTACAGATTATGTCTGGTATCAGCTGCCGGACGGCGCGGTATATGTTGGCGGCGCGGAAAAAGCCCTGTTTGCTGATCGACCAATTGAGATCCCCCATGAATTTAATCAGGAGGCGGCAGGGGGGAACTCAATGACACTTCCCCTGGTGCAGAGTCTGCGCCCGGGCGTGGAGCTGAACGGGGAAAGGGTCACAAAAGTCCACCTGCAAAATGACACGATGGCCGTTACCTGGACACCCCGCAACCGTGCCACGGGTAAGGCATTGCAAAAAACGCCCGTTCAGCGCCAGATTGAAAGTCATTATCCGGAGCTGGCGTCAGGACTGCATTTGCCCAAGTTTGGCCGCGTGATGAATCCCGTTGAGACGGTGAAAAGTGGCAATTTCTCCGATCCGTTCCGTCCCCGCTATGCGGTTGATGTGCAGCTGTTGGACGCGGACGGCAACCCGGATAAAGACACGCCTGTTTACTCTGCTGTACCGCTGCCGGTTCCTATGGCGGGTAATGATTCGGGGATGTTTCAGTTTCCGCCCGAAGGAACTCTGGTAGAGATGGCTTTCACTGGCGGACGGCCGGATAAGCCGTTTGTGCGGCAGACCGTGCCGGACGGAACCAGCCTCCCTGATATCCAGCCAGGCGAACAGCTGCAACAGCAGCGTGCGGAAGTGTCGCAGCGCGTCACCCTGGCGGGTGACTGGGTGAGGCAGACAGACCAGACGATCAGTGAAACCTCTATGGCGCGGGTGGTTAAGGCCGATACAGAACAGCGGGAGCTGGTCAGCCGCGAAACCACGGTTAAGGCCACGGATAATGGGCACGTCCACACTGCTGGCCGGAGCCATTCAGCAGGTATGCACGGGTGATTACAGCCAGGCAGTAAATAACCGCGTGGCGAGTATCGGCGGCAATGATGAAACGGACATTGCCGGGAGCCAGACAGTCACAACGGGTAAAGACCTGATCGAGAAAATCGGCCAGATACGTAAAAGCGTGGCGGCAGTACAACAGCAGATTATTGCCCCGGTAGTGTGGATTGGCTCTGGCACAATCAACGTGGCGCAACTGATGCTCGACACGCTCGACGTGGTGAAAGAGCTGGCAGAGCAAACGGCAAGCCACACGCATAGCAATACGGGAGCACCGACCAACGCTGGAGCCATCCGGAGCACCGGAACAAAAGCGGACACGCTGAACGGCAAATACTCCCCGGTGATTGGCAAGTAAACCTGTCCAGAACATAACCCGCGAAAGCGGGTTTTTTTATGCCCTTCATCCCCGGGCGGGGATATCTCCTTTCGTACCTCTTAAGCGGCTATCGCTACGCGCTGTCAGCGGCGCTCCGGCGCGTTCAGCTTTTACGTACACTCAGAGCCACCCTTAAAACAGATCGTGCCCACAGCGGGGCGCTGGCGCGTCACAGCACGGCCAAAAAAATCTTTCGCAGACCAAAATCGCAGTACACCGCACCCGCCTGCGGTTTTTGGATCATAAAAATTTTTCAGTTTTATTTTTCTACAAACCAGAACTCCAGACCGCGCCAGTGCTGGCGGCTTTGCGGAAAGCCAGAACTGAAAAGATTGAAAAGAATTTCAGCATTTTACATTTTTAAGGATCAAAATGGGCATTGGTTTCTTTTTTAACTATCAGATATATAACGGAAAAGTGAATATTTAGTGAGATTTGAATGATGGTTGCTTCAATCTTATGTTTTTATGTAATGAGAGAAAGCCAGCGCTCATGCAGCTTTCAGCCCAGTGATTA